>NZ_CP029758.2:3663293-3968568 GCF_004006395.2 Clostridium sp. AWRP
CTATTTATTGTGTCTCTATCAACTATAAAAGCCCTATCACATCCCGTTATTATACCCTGATAACTGTGACATATATCCTTTAAAATGAATTCACTTTTTGCTTTTATTTTATCTATTATATTTTTCTCAACTTCATCAACAAATACCCATCCATTACTGTTTATGGACCTTTGAGATATAAAAAATTTTTTGTATCTCTCAGATTTATCTAAAAACAAAGAATCAACGAATTTATCTTTTTCACTTTTATTAGGTCTTATGACTTCTATATTATTGTTCCAATTTTTTGTTCTTACTAAAAATATTATCATTGGATCTATACCTATTCTTTTAAAAGGTCTTATACCATAAAAATCTATAATTTTATAAATAGTGGTATTTTCAATTAAAAACTTTCTAAGTTCTTTTCCGCTGCAAGATTCACAAAAATACCTGGAAGTAACAAAAACTAATTTTCCTCCCTCTTTTAAGCATTTTAATGATTTTTGAAAAAAGCAGTAAGATATGTCTCCTTTACCTCTATATATACTTCCATATATTTTTCTTAAAATATATGAATAACTGGAATCTACAGATTTATGTCCTATATATGGGGGATTTCCTATAAACACATCAAATTTTATATCTATATTTTCCACTAGAAAATCCTTTACTTGAAAATTTTTTTCACTAAACTGACTGCTAATCAAAAATAAGTCTATTTTTAAAACTTTTATTGCAGTTTCATCTACATCGAATCCAAATAGATTGTTATGTACTATATGGCAACTTATATCTTCTAATTTCAAATTTAAATTGTTTTTACTATTTATAACTTCAATATTTTTAATGAATATTTGATTTAAGTATAGAAAGCACTTACAAATTAAATTTCCAGATCCACAGGAAGGATCTACTACTTTTATAAATGGATTTTCAATTACATCATTGGCATTTATCAAGTTTTTAACCATAAATGCTGCCATTTCCGGAGGAGTATACACTACTCCGTTTTTCCTATTCATAATTTTCTGTTTATAATATTCTTCTGAAAAGCTAATTTCTTTCTTCATATTAGCATTCTGCTTATATGTTTCTATAAAATGAATCTTCTCTTCTACATCTATATTTTTTTTAATAAAATTGTAAATTTCTTCAATATCTTCAATAAAACTGTTCATATTTTTGTCTCCATACTCAATATATGCATTACAGGGAAACATCGCTATACAACGTTTCCCTGCTATAATTTTCTTACAATCTCTATTAATCTCAAGTATAAATTATTAAATTAAGTATACCATAAAATATATCTTATAAGGTAGGTGATTATATTTGAATAAAAAATTTGTGTCTATATTTCTCCTATGTACAATTTTTCTATGTCCTTATAGTGTTAAAGGTTACCAGGTAGGAAAAACTACTTTAACAAATACAAAAAACGTAACTACTCTAGATGATAATAATGCTTCTTCTAGGTTAAAAAATCTAAATACTCAAAACTTAGATAGAAGAGAAAAAAATTGGTTTTTTAAGCCTAATAATTCTGGTATGCCTTCAGAGGAACCTGCAGATATACTAAAACTCTTAAACAAATACTCTGGATATTATTTAGGAGATACCTCAAAGAAAATACTTTATCTTACTTTTGACGAAGGTTATGAAAATGGATATACTTCTAAGATATTAGATATATTAAAATCCAACAATGTTAAAGCCGCTTTCTTTGTTACTACCCCTTATATAAAAGACAATGCGGAACTTGTAAAAAGAATGGTAAATGAAGGTCATCTAGTGTGCAATCATTCAGAAAAACATCCTTCAATGGCAGATGCTGCAAAAGATCCTATAAGATTTGAAAGGGAATTTACAGTAACAGAAAATACTTATAAAGAAATTACAGGTAAAGAAATGCCTAAATTCTTTAGGCCTCCTATGGGAAAATACAGTGAATTATCCTTATTTTATACCAAGCAATTAGGATATAAAACCATATTTTGGAGTTTTGCCTACAATGATTGGAATAGACAAAAACAGCCTTCACCTGTGGAAGCAAAAAAAATGATAAATCGCAGGACTCATAATGGAGCCATTATTTTACTTCACGCAGTGTCAAAGACAAATTCTGAAATACTGGATTCACTTATAAAAGACTGGAAAAATAAAGGTTATGTTTTAGAGGGTTTGGATAAATTACATTAAAAATATCTTTTCTAATATTATACTTTATAATGTTCTGTAAATTAGGTATAATTAACTTGTATATAACTGTATGTTATACCTAATTTACATTATTTTGAACTAGGTAAATATATTTATGTTTGGGGAGATATTATGAAAATTACACAGGAATCAGATTATGGATTTAGAGTTGTACTTTACTTGTCAAATTTGGGGTACGGTAAAAAAATTGAAGCCAAGACTATAGCTAAAGATCAAAATGTGCCTCTAAGATTTCTTCTTAAACTTTTAAGGAAACTGACTCAAGCGGGTATAGTAAAATCTTTCAGAGGAGTTAATGGAGGCTATGCTTTAAATCGTATGCCTGAAGATGTTACTTTAAGAAATATTATTGAAGCTATAGATGGGCCTATTTACTTAAACAGATGCCTATACGATACAGAACATTGCAATGCCCATAAAAAAGGACACTGTGGTGTGCACAATGCTCTTTCAAAGGTACAGAGTACTCTAATTAACGAACTAGAGAGTATTAATTTCAAAGATATAATGGAAGATAAAATTTAAAATTTTAAGGCCATTGATAACTAAATATCACACAGCCTTAAATATAAGTTTTGATAATTAACATTTACTTTTTATTATATTCTGCAACCTTTAATAAAAATTTGGGTATAGAAGAAAGTCTCTTTATTCTATAAGGTTCCTTGCAAACTCTGTATAACCATTCAAGTCCTAGTTCTATCATCCATTTTGGAGCCCTTTTAGTTTTTCCCGCCAAAACATCAAAACTTCCTCCTACACCCATATACACTCTACATGGAAGTATGTCCATATTTCTTGCTATAAATATATCCTGTTTGGGAGCACCCATAGCTACAAAAAGTGCATAAGCATTGCTTTTCTTTATATCACACACTATATCTTCGCAATTTTCTAGATCAAAATATCCATTATGGCTTCCGGCTATGTTAATCTTAGGGTATTTTCGTTTTAGATTTTCTTTGCATTCTTCAAGTATTTCCTGTTTAGCACCTAAAAGATATATAGATTTATTTTCCATACTACATTTTTTTATTACATCTTCCATTATTTCTATACCTGCTATTTTTTCTTTTATAGGCACTTTCACCATTTTCGAAGCCAAAAGTGTTCCAATTCCATCTGGAATTATTACACTTCTACTTGCTGTAAAACTAGTCAACAATAAATTATCCTTAAGCCCATTATAGAGTACTTCTGGATTACCAGAAACTATGTTTACTTTAGAAAACTTTTCTATATACTCCATAAGCTCCATCTTACTTCCATTAAACACATTATATTTTAACAATCTTGTAAACATATTAAAATGCACCTTCACTTTTAAATACAGATGAGACCGTCCTTAGTAAAATTTTTATATCCATCCACAGCGAAAACTTTTTTATATACATCAAATCATAATATACGGTCTTTCCCAGTTCTATTTCTCCTCTTCCGCTTACTTGTGCCAATCCAGTTATTCCTGGTGTTACAAGCAATCTTTGTTTATACGAATCAGGATAGAATTTAACTACATCTGGTATTTCAGGTCTTGGCCCAACCAAGCTCATATTTCCAATAAATACATTAAAAAGTTGTGGAATTTCATCCAAACTTGTTTTTCTTAAAAAAGCTCCTGATTTAGTCACTCTATTATCGTTCTTACTTTGAAATACAAAATTTTCTAAGTCACCGGGATCAATGTCTAATTCTCTCTTTTTTTCCGCATTTACTACCATAGTTCTAAATTTATATATGGTAAAATTCTTTCCATCCTTACCTACTCTAACTTGTTTGAAAATAGCAGGGCCCTTCGAATCCAATTTAATCCATATAGCCAATATTACAAATACTACGCTAAGTATAATTATTCCTACAAGAGATAATATAAAATCAGCTATTCTCTTGAGAAATAATTGAAAGGCTTTACTTTTTATATCTTTATCCACATCTATTTTTATATCTTCTGTCTGCATAATTTTATGATCTGTAAATTTAAACCTACAAATCAGTTACTTCACCTGCCTTATTATATTTTTACTTATTATATCATATTGCATATATTTTATCCGACTATCTCCTCATAAAAGTTTTTTTATCTCATTGAGTGCTATAGACCCTATCAATGTAACTGCAAAAGCATTTACCCCAAAGCTTAAATTATCCACATGCACATATCTTCCTATATAATATTGAGTATACAAATATAGTATACCTGCCTGTGATAAATAAATATCATAAGAAGTATTGGATATATACCTTACAATTTTCATAAACAATCCTTTCTTCCATTCAAAACTGAATATAAAAATTACAAAAAATGTAGAATAAAAAATTACTGAGGGACGCTGAAAAGTTGTAATATAGTCTATACTTTTGCCGTACTGATTCCCCGTTATAAAACTATACAACAGTGTAAAAATTGAAAGTAAAAACATAACACACACTATAGGCCTAATTTCTTTTAATTTCTGGGATATATTATCTAGATTTTTCCCCATATATCCTCCTAATGAGAAATAAAAGATCCAGTAAAATAAATTTTTTTTATTCCAAAACCACTGATCTGGAGTCACTATTTTAAAGTAATAGGTATATACAATAAAAAATGATGTCATTAAAAAACTAAGTAATAGCCACCACTTTTTTTCCATGAATTTGTATATAAAAGGAAATATTATGTAAAATTCAATAATTAAAGGTACAAAATAAAAGTGATAAAATACATTTCCATATACTATGTTGTTTAAATCAGTATGTATATTAAAATCCTTAGTTATAATTATTATATATAGTAAGCACCACACTATATACTGTGGTACTATTTTTAAAAATCTTCTAATTATAAATTTAAAATAGCCACATCCTTCTTTATAACTTATAGTGAGTCCCATTCCAGAAATAATTATAAATGCAGGAACACAGAATCTTGAAAACTGATTCAATATAAAGTTAGCATTGTAAGTGGTAGAATAAGGTGTGCTCCTATACAATATAGTTGCAGAAACATGTAATACTATTACTGCAACTATAGCAAGTGCTCTTATTACATCCATTTCCAAAATACGTCTCTTTGTAATGTCTGCCACCTTCCTTGTACAAAATATTTAATATCTATCCTGTAATTTTATTTTTAAGTCCATTTATTAGGTTCCTATACTCTTCTAATCCAGTAAAATACAAACATATAAAGTAAACTACACTGCCAAATACAAAAGATATGAAAATTGAAATCATACTTTGCTGCATAATAGATGAAATCTTATTCATACAGAAATTATTTATAACATATATAACTATTCCCATAATAGCAGAAGAACAAACTATTTTAGCAAAACTTAAAACAAGTTTTCTAATATTCATTCCTTCTAATTTTTTATTCAAGTTCCACATCATAAGTAAGGTAGTAATAACTGCAGAGATAGTTGTAGCTAAAGCAAGCCCTGAAACCTTCATATATTTTATTATAATTATATTTATAATTATATTTATAATTATGCCCACAAAACTGTTTGACATAGGGGTTTTTGCATCTTTAACAGAATAAAATGCTTTATTTAAAATATCCCTTACTCCATATGCAATCATTGCAGGGCAGTAAAATAATAATGCACTTGAAGTTAAATTTGCAGCTTGTGCTGTAAATGCCCCTCTCCTAAAAATTAAGTTTATAAGTGGATCTCTTAAAACTCCTATAGCCACTGAGGCAGGTATCATTATTATCATTATAGTATTTATAGCACTTATAAGGGATTTCTTATACTTCACAACATCCTTTTTAACTGCTAGTTCAGATAAAGTAGGATATACAATCATAGCTATACCTATGGCAAAAACTTCATAAGCTAAAGTACTTACTTTATTTGAATAATCCAGAACTGTAACTGCTCCAAAATATATATTATTTGCAAAACATCTATTTACAAACAAGTTTAATTGAACTACTGAGGTACTTATAACTATGGGGATCATTAGCTTAAACATCTGATGTACATCATTATTTTTAAAGTCCAATATAAATTTATATCTATACTTAAGTTTCCTATACCTTGGCAAATTTATTACAAATTGAGCGAAAAATCCTATTACTGTAGCTACTGCAAATCCCTTTATACCATATTTAGAAGTTAGGAACACTAAATACACTATATAAACTAAGTTAGATACAAATGCCATAGCAGCAGGTTCATAAAACCTTTTATGGGACTGAAGCACTCCTGTAACCACACTCCCTAAAGTTACAAATATAAGTGATAAAAACATTATCCTTATTATTTGAACAGACTGAGCAAATATTACACTGTTGGAGGTAAAACCATGTCCAAAAACATATATTATCTGTTTTGAAAATATTATGAGTACAGCTGTGAGAACTATTGTAAAAAGGGAAGCTATGTTTATTACATTGTTTACAAATTTATTTCTCTCACTTATAGTGCTATTTTCGATATGTTCCGAATTAAGCGGTATAAAAGTAGTAGTAAGTCCGTAACTTATAGTAGTTAAAAGGTATACCATACCCAATGCAAAATTATATATATCTGTAACATAAGTAGCCCCAAATTTTGCAGCTATAAGGGAATCCCTTACAAGTGCCAAAACTTTTCCGCCAATTATAAAAAGCATTACTATAATGGAACTTTTTATTAATTTCTTTTCTGCCATATTTTTCACTCCAACTATTTTTCTGAAAGTATTTTAGTATAAGCATTGTAATATTTTGTGCAAAAACTATCTATGGAAAACTTCTTAACTACAGCATCATATAATTTTTCACCTTTTAGATGTATCTCATTTCTTTCCTCATAAATTTCTCTCATTTTTTTGTATATATCTTCTATGGAATTAGGATTTATTAATGAAATTAAATTATCACCTAAAACTTTCCCTATGTCCCCTACATCTGGCGCTATGAAATATTTTTTCACTGCTACACTTTCAAGCAAAGTCATAGGAGGTGCCCCACCTTCACTAAAGGAAGTTAAAATTCCTACTTCACCTGCATTTGCAAAATCCAATGCATTGGGTTTATAGCCTGTAAATATTACTCTATTCTCTAAATGAAGCTGTGCCACTTTTTGTCTCAGAGTTTCTTCCATAGGCCCATCTCCAACTATTATAAGCTTTACGTCTTTAACTTGCTTTTTCAGCATATTAAATGCCTCTATGAGGGATAACTGATTTTTTATGGGATGGCACCTTGCTACATTTACATATACAAAATCATTTTCTAAGATATTGTATCTTGCTCGTATACTTTCTCTACTTTCCTTTATAACTCTATTATTAAAATCCATTCCGCTATTTACTACAAATTTCTCTCCTATAAATTTTTGCTTATCCAACAATCTTTTTATATAATCTGATACACATATATATTGTTTAAAGCTGCTTAAGCCTAGTGCACTAAGTGGAGTGAAAAACAGGTATTTAATCCTATTATTTAAAAAATCTCTTCTATAATCACTATGTACTGTAGCTACTGTAGGAACACCTATTTTATTTTTTAAAAAATAGTGCATAAAAAATGCTTTTGCCCCATGAAAATTTACAATATCAATACGATTTTCTTTTACATAATCTATTAAGTATCTATCATAGGTAGCAGCTCTTTTAAACTTTACTGTATCTATATTCATACTTTTACTTTTATCATAAAGGCCTCCACCGCCTATTGTACCTATAATTGAATGGAATTTGTCCTTTGAATAAAAACTCAAATTCAACACATAATTTCCACCGCCGCCTACATCATTTCCTGATATAACCTGCAGTACCTTCATATCTTTCACCTCCACTTAGAAATAGTTAAGAGTTAAAAATTAAGAGTTAAGAGTTATGGTTGATTTTCTTTCGCTAACACTACAGAAAATCTAAATCTAAAACATAGCGCTATTGAAGCATTGCTTCAATAAGCTCTATATTTTAGATTTTTCGCAGCATAGTGGAGAAAAATCCCCATTCATTATTCACTCTTAATTATTAATTCTTAACTCAAAAACATGCCTTCATCTTTCTTTTCCCTGTACATCATTCCTTGAGATACTGCTAAGAGTATCCAGAAGTAAGTTGTAGTCTTTGGTACAAAAAATAAGTTGTCAACTAAATTCATAACGTAAAAAGCTATCATGGAAGCTAAAAATCCTATGTAGAAATGCTTATAAAATTTACTTTTTGTTGTATTTATAAAAGCTTTAACTTTAATTAAAGAAGATAAAAGTACTGCTACAAAGGATACTCCACCTATAATTCCAAGTTCTGTCTCCATTTTTAAATAGGAATTATGGCAGGGCCACTCTTTGTAACCATAAAATTTATACTGAGGATATATATTCGTATATTTGTCATACAAGCTAACGTAATTCCCATTTCCAACTCCAAACAAAGGATGGTCTTTTATCATCTTTTGTGCAATTTTCCAAAGGTATATTCTGGATTGATTTTGAACTGGATCATTTATAGCCATTATTCGTTCCCTTATTTCTGGTATAAATAAAGATGCCCCTGCAATTATACAAAGAGGTAGTATAAACTTAAGACTGTACATAACGACTAATATAACCATTCCTATTGCCACTCCAACAATGGCATTTCTAGAACCTGTAAATGTTAGATTAAAAAGCATCAAAACTGCCAGCAAGAAATAAAATACCTTTCTTTCCCTTTTCTTTTCATATACAGCTAGCATAATCATTGGAAATATAGCTAATATTAAAAAGGCTGCCAAGTTATTAGGATTATCCATAGTGGCAGTTATTTTAAATTTTGCATACCCATAATTTTTGAATTCATCACTTAGTCCAAATCCTGTAAAATTTTGATATATACCATAGACACATATTATGACATTAGTACATATGTAAGAACCTAAAATACCGTTTAGAAGTTCTCTTTTATTCCACTCATACTTGATCATAAAAAACAATATAATATAGGATATAAATCTAAAGCTTTCATTAAGTGCAAGTTTTTTGTCTGCCGCATAACTTACTGAAATTAACATCATAAGTGCCAGTATACTCATAAAAATAGTGAGATAATTAGTAAAGAAATCCTTTATTCCTGAAGAAAACCTAATTCTGCACTCTTTTGATATAATAAGTTTCAAAAAATATCCAAATAGAATAAGTGCTAGTATACAATCTGCAGGAGGAATATTTATTCTTCCTAGTGCCATCTTATTAGGTAAAAGTGGAAGCAGTACTATATACGCACAAACCAATAAGTACAATAATCTACTTAAAAACAAAACCTCACCTCCATATCAAATGCTACTGAAGAATTTATTTATCTAATATTTCTAGTATTTTTCCAGAAGCATTTCCATCTCCAAATATATCTTTTTGCTCCCTTTTAGGTACAAAGTTCACTATACTATCCAGTATCTTTTCCTTGTCAGTTCCAACTACTACATTCCAGCCGTTTTTTACGGTTTCTACCCATTCAGTTTCATCTCGCATAGTTATACAAGGTTTTTTCATAAAAAAGGCTTCTTTTTGTACTCCACCACTGTCTGTAACTATCTTCTCAGAATTCATTTCAAGATTTATCATCTCTAGATATCCAACAGGTTCTATAACTTTTATATTCTCATTAAATTTAAGTCCATAATCTGTCATATATTTTTTAGTTCTAGGATGAAGGGGAAGTATTACTGCTTTATTACATTCATTTAAAGCTTCAACTATATTTTTTAATCTATCTATGTGATTTGTATTCTCAGCTCTATGTATAGTAGTTAGTATATAATCCTTTCCCTGAAGTCCAATCTCTTTTATAATCTGATTCTTGTCTTCTGCTAACTTTTTAAAATTAAGTACTGCATCGAACATTACATCTCCTACGTTATGCACACCTTTTGTAATTCCCTCATTTTTTAAATTTTCCACTGCTGATTCTGTAGGAACAAACAAAAGATTAGACAAATGGTCTGTAAGAACTCTATTTTGCTCCTCAGGCATATCTCTATTAAAACTTCTGAGTCCTGCCTCAACATGAGCTACAGGAATTAAAAGCTTACTTGCACACAATGCTCCAGCAAGAGTTGAATTTGTATCTCCATATACAAGTACAAAATCCGGTTTTTCCTTTTCATATATCTCTTCTAATTTTATAAGCATCATTCCAGTCTGTCTTCCGTGACTTCCAGAACCCACTTCCAAATTGTAATCTGGTTTTGGTATATTGAGTTCATCAAAAAATACCTTTGACATATTTTCATCATAATGCTGACCTGTATGAACCAATATTTCTGTATGGTGTTTTCTTATTACATTTGATACCGCAGCAGCCTTTATGAATTGAGGCCTTGCCCCTACAACTGTTAATACCTTCATGTTTTTCCTCCCTACAAAGTTTACTGTTGATTTTTAAGAAGTTGATCTTCTGGAACTTTTCTAAATTGTTTAGCAGGATTACCTGCTACTATAATTTCCTTTTCTACATCCTTTGTAACAACACTGCCTGCTGCTACAAATCCATCTTCATTTATTATCTTGCCTGGAAGTATAGTAGCTTGAGCTCCAATTCTTCCACCTTTCTTTACTGTAACACCTTTGAAATGTTTGTATCTTTCCTTAGATCTTGCCGCAAAGTTATCATTTGAAGTTACGACTCCAGGTGCAATAAACACATTGTCTTCTACTTCTGAGTAAGCTGTAATATATACATTTGTTTCAATTTTACAGTTAGAACCTATTTTAGAGAAGTTCTCTATAGCAGCTCCTCTACCTATTATTGTTTTACTTCCTATAGTTACATTTTCTCTGACTGTAGCTAAATCTGCAATAAGTGTATTTTCACCTATAACACAGCCGCAGTATACTATAACTCCTGCTCCAATAAGACATCCATCCTTTATAACAGCAGGATCAAATTTTTTCTCATCTTTAAATATACTATTTACTGATCTCATAGGCTCTTTACCTACTACGCTGTTGTCATCTATCCTTACATTAGCTCCAATTTTACTTCCCTTATGTATAACTACATTATGACCTATCATGCAGTTATCTCCTATTGTAACATCGTCTTCAATAACTACAAATTTTCCTATACTTACATTATTGCCAACTTTTGAAGTATCCGATATATAATTTTCAGACATATATATTCTCCTTTTCCTGCATATTTAATAATTGAGAATGAAAGGCCTCCATTCTCAATTATTAACTGCTACTTATTTATTTTTTTCACTCCAACCATATCCATAGTTGAGAAATCTCCCATAGGGAATTTTACAGGCATACCTGTAAGTCTTGACTTATAAGCCGCCAAAATTATAGACATTCCCTTTTTGCCTTCTTCTCCATCTATAAGTGGCTTTCTATTATTATTTATTGCATCTATCATATCTTTGAAAAGGGGTATATGTCCAAAACCATATACAGTATCAGGATCTCCCTCTTGTGATTTTAATATTTCATCATCTAAATCCTTGTGATCTTCGAAATTCCAGGTTTCTATCTTATTTACTGCAAGTCCACCTATGCATACTGTTCCCTTTTCTCCAAAGACACTTAAAGTTTCTTCTAAGTTTTTAGGATAAACGCAAGCAGTACCTTCAACTATACCTATAGCTCCATTTTTAAATCTTATAACAATAGCTCCAAAATCTTCAGCTTCTATATCTCTTAAGAAAGTATCACACTGAGCATAAACAGTGTCTATCTCTCCTCCCATCATCCACTGAAGTAAGTCTATATTATGTATACATTGATTCATCAATGTTCCACCATCCAGCTTCCAGGTTCCTCTCCAAGGTGCCTGATGATAATATCCCATATTTCTATTCCATAGTATTCTAGCTGTACCATTTACAAGTCTACCAAATCTATTTTCCTCCACAGCAGATCTAAGCCGCTGCACTGGTTTATTAAATCTATTTTGATGGCTTACGCACAATTTTACATTGTTCTTTTTAGAACACTCTATCATATCATCTGCATCTTTTATTGAAAGTGCCATAGGTTTTTCACATATTATATGCTTTTTGTTGTTCATGCAGTACATTGCTATTTCAGGATGATATCCGCTTTCAGTAGCTATAGTAACTACATCTATATCCTGCTCTTCAAGCATTTTTTTATAGTCAGTATAAACTGATACTTTAGCATCTCCAACTTTTTCTATGTACTCACTTTTTCTTTGCTCTGCTTTTTCTTCTACCAAATCACATACTGCAACCAAAACAGCTTCTGCCTTATTAGCTGCTAGAGCTTCTACATGTTTGTAAGAAATTCTTCCACATCCTAAGATGGCAAATTTCAATTTACTCATAAAAACACCTCTTAAAAAGTAATATTTGTGTATAATTATAGTTTATGAATTTTTTCTCTGTTATTTTTTACATCTTTAGTAGCATTTCTTGTATCGTAAACAATTTTAGCTCTTTCTGCTATAGCCTCATAATCATAAGGACTGTGATCTGTAGTTATAATTACTATATCGGATTCATCTATTGCATCTTCCCATTTTACCGTATGGTATACTTTTCCATTGCGTTCAAATTCAGGAATAAATGGATCACTTACAATTACTTCTGCTCCATTTTTCTCCAAGTGGTCTATTACTTTAAGGGCTGGTGACTCTCTTAAATCATCTATATCCTTCTTATAAGCTACTCCAAGAAGAAGTACTTTTGCGCCATTCATAGCTTTTTTATGTCCATTCAAAAGCTTCATAGCATTATCAACTACGAATTCTGGCATAAAATCATTTATTTCTCCAGAAGTCTCTATTAATTTTGTATGATAATCATATTCTTTTGCTTTCCATGAAAGATAAAATGGATCAAGAGGTATACAATGTCCTCCAAGTCCTGGTCCTGGATAAAAAGCCATAAAGCCATAAGGTTTTGTCTTTGCTGCATCTATTACTTCCCATACGTCTATTCCCATTCTTTCACAAAGTACAGCCATTTCGTTGGCAAGACCTATGTTTATATTTCTGAAAGTATTTTCAAGTATCTTCTCCATTTCTGCTACTGCAGGACAGGATACAGTATATATTTCACTTTCTAATATATTTCTATATAGTGTAGCTGCCACTTCTGTACATTCAGGAGTACATCCTCCTACTACCTTTGGGGTATTCTTTGTCTTATACTGTTTATTACCTGGATCTACCCTTTCTGGTGAAAATGCAAGGAAAAAGTCTTTTCCACATTTAAGTCCGCCTTCTTCTAGTATAGGCTTTAACACTTCTTCCGTAGTTCCTGGATAAGTAGTACTCTCAAGTACTATGAGCATTCCTCTGTGCAAATATTTTGCAACACTTTTAGTGGAACTAACTACATATGATATATCTGGCTGTTTATATAAATCTAATGGAGTAGGAACACATATAGAAACAGCATCTACATCTTTTACAAAACTAAAATCTGTAGTAGCTTTAAGTCTTCCTTCCTTAACCAGTTTCTCTAAATCTGAATCCACTATATCACCAATATAGTTATGTCCTTCATTTACTGATTCAACTTTTTTATCCTGAACATCAAACCCAATGACTTCATACCCTGCTTTAGCTTTTTCTACTGCAAGTGGAAGTCCTACATATCCTAATCCCACTACTCCAAGCTTAGCTTTCCTATTCTCTAATTTTTGAATTAATTCGTCTCTCAACTGCGACATCTTTTTACCTCCTAGTTTAACGTCATTTCTACTTTTTTCATTATAATACAACCCAATTTCTTTGTCATCTTCACATACCTATTATTGCTTTTCTTTTACAATAAAATCAAGTATATCCTTTTCTATTTTTTGTCCACATTCCTTTGGAGTTATCTTTCCAGAAGTAAGCTCTGCCATTACCTTGTTTGCATTTTGAAGAGCCTGAACCTCAGATACATTTGGCAGTATTTGCCCATACTCGGACTGCTTTACAAAAGTTCTTTCCTTAGGGTCATTTTTCACTTCTTTTATGTTGTAATCCACTTTATATGGAGGAATTCTTCCTGTTATTTTAAAAAGTGGAGTACTAGAATGATTAATGAGATATTTCATAAGACTCCAATCCTCTTTTTGATGCTTAGACTTAGAACTTACATAAGCTACCTGTGCCGTTACAAAGGATGTCATCTGTTTACCATTGTATTTTGGGAAAGGTACTACAGAATAATTAAGTCCTGATGCATCTAGTTCTTGAAGATCCCAAGATCCACTTACATAGAAACTTGTTTTTCCATTTTTAAAATTGTTTCTCGCAGTTATACTATCTATCTTTTCAGGCATCAACTTATACTTCTGAACCATATCCTGAACCATGGTATATCCTCTAATTGCAGCTTCATTATTAAGTCCTATATCTTTTACATTGTAATCACCATTTACCTTTTTAAATATATAAGCACCATTTGCTTGAAGGATAGGAAAACTTAAATAAAAGTTATTTATATCATACTGAAATCCCTGCTTTTCTCCCATTGAAATCAATTCTTCCAGGGTCTTAGGTACTTTTTTAACTTTATCTTTATTATAATAAAGTCCATAGGTTTCTATAGATATAGGTACTCCATACATCTTATTCTTAAAAGATACAGTTTCAAGTGCCGATGGTATATATTTATTTTTATCTATAAGGTTATCTGGAACCTGTGCTAGTAATTTTTCATTATGAAGCTTTTCCATTCTGTCATGGGATACCCCAAATTCTATATCTGGTTCCATATTACGTAAGGATGCTTCAATATAAGCCCTGTTGTCTCCTTTATCTGAGTGAATTATCACCTTATATCCCGAGGTTTTGGACCACTGATCTGCTAAAGTCCTAAGTTCGGTTATTTCAGGATCTGTAAGATGTGACCAAATTACTATTTCCTTTTCATTTTTACCTGTACCTGCCGTATCTGCTGTGCAGCCAGTTAAAAAAAGTGCAAATACTAAAACCACAGATATAAGTTTATAAAATTTCTTCATTAGAACTTTCTTCTCCTTTTCACTATATAATTGGCAAATCTATGCGATTTTTAATTTCTTTTTGATCAAACTTATTATACTAGTGAGCTCCTCTACTTTAAGAACAAGCAGCATAATTACATATACCACTACACCAACTATAATACAAATTATCAATGTCAAAAGCTGTCCCTTAAATCCACCTAGTAAATTTCCCAGGTAATTATTTATGAAAAATATGCACACTCCCATGGTACCTGCAGCAGCCATTATCTTTGTTCCAACTTTAAACATATTAAATCCATTTATATTTCCAACTCTTTTTCTTAAATCCTTAGCTAAGAGAACACAGCTTACAAAAGCAGAAATTGTTGTAGCTAAAGTAAGTCCTCCTATACCCATCTTTTTTACAAGTACTATACTCATAACTATATTTACAGCTACACCTAAAGCTCCATTTATCATAGGTGTAGTAGTATCTTGAATAGCATAAAAAGCTCTGTTGAATACATCCCTTATGCCCCAAAATACCAGTCCAGATACCAAGAAAAGTAGTGCATCAGCAGTCATATTAACTGCCTGCCTATTAAATGCACCGTGCATGAAAAGTGCACTTATTACAGGAACTCTAAGTATCAGCATTCCTACTATAGCTGGTATTACTATAATATTGATATTATTTACTGCTGCGCTTATATGTGATTTAAAATCATCATAATTTTTAAGACTTCCATCCCTAGATAAAGAAGGATATATAACTGTAACTATTGCAGATGCAAAAGTGAAATAAACAAGCATATTTAATTTATTTGCGTAATCAAGTGCCACTATACTTCCTATTACAAGACCAGAAGCCATTCTCTTTTGAACTACTTCATTTACCTGATTAACACCTGTTCCAATCACAACTGGAGCAATCAATGAAAGCATTTTTTTTATCTTAGGATCTTTTAAATCCATTTTAGGACTGTATTTATACTTATTTTTTATAAGCCACGGAATTTGTACCACTATCTGAAGTCCATTTCCAATCATAGTAGCTGCTGTGAGTCCTACAATCCCATAATAACTTCCCGTTAATACATAAGCTATTATAGGTATGTTCATTGCTATTCCAACTAATGCCGGAGCTGTAAAATCATCTAAAGTTTGAAGTACTGCCGTATAGCCGCTGTTTAAACTCAAAAAAAGTATATTTATCATACTCATCCTAGTTAACAATATGGTTAAGTTATACCTTGCACCTTTAAAATTAGGAGCAATTATATTTACTATATCTGTAGTAAATATCCACCCTAAAGCACATAAAATCAGCGAAATAATCATTAGAATGTTCATTATGCAATTGGCGAATTTAAACATTTCTTCTTTGCCATGTTTACTATATGTTTCACTGAGTATTGGAATAAAAGTGGTAGTAATCGCAATCCCAAATAAATTAAACATCAAATTTGGTATGGTAAGTGACATAGTGTAGGCATCTGAACTAGCAGATGCTCCAAATACACTGGCAATGAGTGCATCCCTTACAAATCCTATTACCCTGCTTACCATTGAAATTACCATTACTACACCAGCAGCTTTAACAAGCCCATCTTTCTTCATATCTTCCTCCAAAATTATCCTACCTGCATCTAAGCACTGCCTAAAGCATTTTCAAAGAAATATCAAGTTAGTATGCTATCCTATTTTCTTTCAAATGCCTAATGTGTAAATTATATCTTCAAGTATTTTATCACTAATCAATTTCATATACAACGAATTGAAAATAGACTGTTAACATCTTTATCGATGTCCTAAAAATACTTTACTTAGTATAGGTATTTTATTAAGTATCCATTTACATATTAAAATAGGTATAAATCCTACTAAAATCATTATTACAATTACAAAGCTATAATTTAATTTCAACATTTGATAACATAAAACCCTGGCTCCTGTTTGTGAAAACCATGACAAGAGGTAAATATCATAGCTGTATTTTCCCACTTTTCTAAACAATTCTCCACCTGAAGTATTCATTATGAGTTGGGATACCATTAAAAATATACTGCTTCCAAGAAGAGATGTAACTAGGTTGTAGTAAGGATACGCTCCCTTTCCCACATCAAATACATTCATAGCCATAAGAACTATGGAAAATACTAAAACTACAGCATATTTATTTCTAATATTTTTCCATTTATCATAAGTGTTTTTCAAATATATTCCGAAGAAAAAGTAAAACAAATAATGAATTATACCATACACATAAAATAAACCTATTTGCTTTGTAAACAACAGATTTAAAAACAAAGTTATTATTAAAGTCAAATTTATAGGTAATTTCTTAAAAATTGGTGCAACTGCAAATATGAAAAATAATGTATATATAAACCAAAAATATTGTATTGGAATATCCAAAGGATAAATCAATATATTTGTTATGAGACTGTTTAGTTTTACCGGTCTCGCAGCATAGTTATTCATATACAATTTTATTGGTACCGCCACTAGTGACACTGCAAAATATGGAACCATAAGTCTTTTAAATTTTCCATAAACAAAACTACCATAATCTCTTACAGTCTTTATACTATATATCTTATAGGCAAAAAAACCTGATATAACAAAAAAGAAAGGCATATGGAATGAATATATGAGTTTATATATATAGGCATAAACCGCACTGCCATTAAACTGTGAATCAGGGAACGAATGTCCCAGCACTACTAAAAATATACCTATTCCTCTAGCTATATCCATATCCTTATAATACTTCTTCATCACTCTTTACTCCTCCACAAGCAATCAACACTAAAAATTTAGTAAAACTAATTATATTATATTTCCTTAGGCAGCAAATATGCCAGAAGTACCCCAAGACCCAAGCCATTAGTAAGCAGTGTAGTAAGTATAGGTCCATTAAACAGCGCCATTATGCCTCCAAAAAGCAGAGTAGATACTAAAAGTATATTTTTACTTTCTACAGATCTTATGATTATCATTATGAAATAAAGTAGTATGGCAAATAGCACTATGCCTATAATTCCAAAATTCATATAGGCATCTCCATACCAGGTTACATTTAATCTCATATCCGGTCTTCCATAATACACTGTAGCCATATAGAAATTAGGATCCATATTGTATATATTTTTAAAGAAATGTCCTAGTATACTCTGAGCTAACTTCATCTTAGGGTACATAGAAAAGAAATCAAAATACTCTAGTGCTATAAGTGAAGGCCATAAGAACACTCTTATTATTATGAGCAAATATATCGATAATTTTTTTAGGTATAATGCTGCAATTCCAAGAGCTACAGCAAGTGCCATTATTTTTTCTATAAAACTCCTCTTTATTCCATATCTCAATATCATTCCAAAAAACGGTGCTAAAAGTAGAACTGCAAATTGACTCTTATATGCAGCATACCCATATAGTATAATTTGAAGCACAAAAGGTATGAATACAAGTTTATATTTTCTCTTGTATATTAAAAATGCAAGTATAAATGGATTTATTATATTCCCAAGCCACTGTACAAAATAATCTACAAATCTTCCTGCGTGGTCCCTGTAATCCAATCTTACTGAATATACATCTTTAAAAGCCTGAATTATTTTAGTAGGCATTCCAAGCTTATAGATTATATATCCATAACCAACTACCATAAATGCTATTAAGCCTATCCAAAAAGTTTTAGGGCTAATATTTATTTGAGGTATTTTAAAATCAAACTTACTAGTAAGCAAAACTCCTATTAAGCCTACTGCAGCTATTGTATATATAAATACCGGTGAATTTTTACTATCTCCAAGTCCACTCATAATATATACTATTAGAAGTGGTGTAGTACTTAAAATTAAAAACAAAAGCCAATACAAACTTGTCAGTTCTTCAATTCTATGAGGCAGTAAAAAAACAGCCGTATATATTATAACTACAAACAAAGGCAGCATAATAAGTGACCTTTTCAAAATACCCTGATTTATTATAAAATTAAAAGATTTATAGTACTCTATTGAATGTATATATCCAAATGTTAGTGCAGCTATTATGAATAAATATAAGATAATAGATAATATCTTGCTATCCTTATTTATCATATTATAAATTTTATGTATCATCCAGAAACCTCCTATTTTCACTAATCACTTATAACTTATCATTTAGATCTACCAAGCACAAGTGATTTAAAAAATCCAACTGCAGTTCCTGCGCCATAGGCAATATGCAGTAAGAAAAATAATATAAACATAAGTGGCATATACTTTATGCCATTCTTTGAACCTATCTTTATACATTCAAGTATATCCACAAGGAAATAACTTCCCAGTGCTAAAATTTCTATAACTTTGCTGAGTAAAAATAATCTATATGTTGCACCAAACAACAGTATGGTAAGAAGAAAGATTAAAGGTACAAGATGCCTTATTCTAACTATTTCCCTGTTTGTAATTAAAGAACCTCCTATTTCCTTCCCATTTGCAAAATTTTGAGATATTATCTTTTTTACACTGCTTCTTGGTTTATAATAAGATATTATATCTTTATTCTGATATATTTTATATCCAGCTTTTAATATTCTATTATTCATATCATTGTCTTCACTTCTAGCTAAACTTTCATTATAAAATCCTACTTTATCAAATACCCATCTCCAAAAAGCTCCATTCCAAACTGTATCTACAAATCCCTGGTAATCCTTCTGCCTAAATTTAGCTACACCTATCCCAAATTTACTTTCATGTAAAAAAACAATACAATTTTCTATATAGGATTTTGATGTTAAAAGATAAGTAGGTCCTCCTACATTTACTACATTTTGTGATTTTAATTTATTTAAAGTGCTTACACATTCACTTACATAATTTTTATCATAAAGTGCATGGCCATCTACTCTTACAACTATATCTCCTTTTGCCATCTTTATTCCCTTATTTAATCCTGCAGATTGTATTTTTTTAGGATTATCTATTATTTTAATCTTCTCATTTTCAAATTTTCCTATTATATCTCTAGTTGAATCAGTAGACATACCATCTAAAACCAATATTTCAATAATATTATCATAAGTTTGATTTATTATGGAATTAAGGCACTTTTCTATATGTATTTCTTCATTGTACACAGGAATTATTATTGAAACTGTATCCTTATTATACATACAAATCTCCCTTTCAGTTTTCTGGAAGTAGTTTACTTTTCATATATTTTACTTAATATCGGTTCATTGGCTTCCCAGAAATAATTATCCTTCAATCTTTTCATATTGTCTACTATACTCTTCTTTTCTTCCCGATCTTCTATAAGTTTTCCTATGATATGTTCTAATGTATTCTTAAGATTAGCACCATCTATTCCATATCCAAAATTGTTTTTGCAAACTTCATATCCAAACTCTGTAATCTTGTTTGCAATAACTGGGGTCTCCGTTATTATACTTTCATAAAACTTATTTGGCATAGATATAGTAGCCGTATCTCCAGGATAAAAGGCATAGGTCACATCTATGTTTCTGTAAAGTTCTTCTAATTGATCTATATGATAAGCTCCTCTTATATCTACATTTGAAAACTTTTTTGAATATTCAGCAAGCTTTTCAGAGTATATTCCCCTTCCACAAACAACTATTTGCACAAACTTGCTGTATTTTTGAGAAGCATCAATTAATGCTTTCATTTCATCATAATATCTGACAGATCCTATAAAACCAATTCTAAGTTTATCATTTGGGGTTTTTTCTATGTTATTAAATAGATTTTTATAAGGAGCATTGTTTACTATGTAAATATTTTTACTTATTTTACTGTAAAGTTCCTTCATTTTTGGGGTAACTACTATGTGAGTATCTACTTTCTTTAACATATGTCTTTCCATTAAAATTATTAAATTATAAATACACTTGTTTAAAAATCCTTTTCTGTTATAAAAGTACATATAAAAAAGATCATGTTCGTCATATATTAACTTCAACTTAAGTTTTTTATTTATACCAAGGCCTATAAAAAGTCCATCAAAGTCGTGGCAGTGGAGTGCCTGAAAATCTCTATTTTTTAAATAATTGTATACATCTCTTTTAAAATTTAAAAATTTAAAAGCCTGCTTATATCCACTCCCATACTGGGCATTTCCAAAAAATCTTACTATTTTTATGCCATCCAAATTTTCTTCAGGCTTATCAATATAAGTCCCTTCTCTATCCCAACATAATATAGTAATTTTATGGCCAAGTTTTGTCAAAGACTTTGCCTCTTTATATACCCTGGGATCAGGATCAAATCCATTTGTAAGTATCATTGCAATATTCAATATTATTTCACCTCATAATCTCATTGTATATATGAATAGTTTTCTGAGCATTTCTAAGCCAGGTAAATTCACTTAATACTGTTTTCTTACCATTTTCACCTACAATTTTAGCCTTATCCTTATGACTCAATATATAATCTATAGTACAAACTAAATCATCTAAATCATGAGGTTCAACCAAAAATCCATTTTTTTTATCCACAATAACATCCTCTATTCCCTGACCTTTAACACCTATAACGGGTATACCACTATTCATCGCTTCTATATACACTATTCCAAAACCTTCCTGCCAACTTGGAAGTGCAAATACATCACACTTTGGGGACATATATTTTATTACTTGAGAATGAGGTAACTTTCCTAAGAAAATCACATTTTTATTTAAACTCAAATTATCTACAAGTCTTTTTAAATTCCTGTATTCCTCTCCATCACCAATTATGTAATATTTTATAGTAGGATACATATTTACAAGTTTTGAAACAGCTCTTATATTCAAATCTATTCCTTTTGTCTTTATTAAAGCAGACACACTGAGCATTACATAATCTCCCTCTAACTCAATTTGCTTATCTGCTACATATTCTTCCGGGTTAATTCCATTATTTATTACTACTGTTTTATCTAGAAGCTCCTTTTTTTCTATAATATTTCTCAGCTTATTACTGACAGTTATTATTTTGTCTGCATTTTTCAAAACTTTAGTCACATTTTTTCTACACATATTATTCTTTTTTATAGTATATTGAAAATCCTGACCATGAATTGTCACTACAAAAGGCACTTTATACTTTTTACTAAGAGTTATACTTGCAAATCCTACTGGTATAGCTGTATGTGCATGTATTACATCGAATTTAAACTTTTTATACAATTTGCTTATAATTTTCCTTATGCCTAAGTACATAAAAAATCCTGAGTATTGAAGGAATAACCCTCCCGGAAATTCTATATATCTAGGATAAAAAACTTCCACACCATCAAGTACCATTTTAGATGGAATATCAATATAAGCTTTATACTTCTTTATGTTTCCTAAAAAAGCTGGTACATAGGGAACAGGGCACACAACCTTTACCCTACAGCCTTCATTTATGAGTTTTTGCACTTGTTTGTGGACAAAAATACCTAAAACACTGTTAGAACATGAGGGATACATATGTGAAATAACTAGTACATTCTTCATGGCTTATTCATCCTTTTGCTATTTTTTTCTCTTATAGGTTGGTACTTTTTCCTCTATAAGTTTAATTATTTCCTGTTTATCTTCATTTACCACTTCTCTAAACTGTTTTATAGACTCCTCCACAAAAGTCATATCTATTTTAGCTGGTTTTTCAACAAATATCTTATCGTGTTCCGTGGAAGTTAAAGCTACTTCATTCATAAGAAGTTCCTCATATAATTTCTCTCCCGGTCTTAAACCTGTATATTCTATTTTTATATCCACATCAGGTTCATATCCAGACAAAGTTATTAGATCCTTAGCCAAATCTACTATTTTTACAGGTTTCCCCATATCAAGTACAAAAATTTCTCCACCATGGGCTATGGCACCTGCCTGAATTACAAGCTGTGCTGCTTCAGGTATAGTCATAAAAAATCTATTTATTTCAGGATGGGTTACTGTAACAGGTCCCCCATGGGCTATTTGCTTTTTAAAAAGTGGAATTACCGAACCATTACTCCCTAAAACATTTCCAAATCTTACAGCTACATACTCAGTCTCACTAACTTCGTCAAAAGCCTGCACCATAATTTCACAAAATCTCTTTGAAGCTCCCATAACATTAGTTGGATTAACTGCCTTATCCGTACTTATTTGAACAAATTTATTCACTTCAAATTCATCACAACATTTTAATACATTATAGGTACCAATTATATTATTCTTAACGGCTTCTGCCGGATTACCTTCCATAAGTGGAACGTGCTTATGAGCAGCTGCATGAAAAACCACTTCAGGTCTATATTTGTCAAATATACTTCTTAATCTGTCTTCATCCCTTATAGAAGCTATAATTATGGCTTTATTTAATTTTGGATAATTATAGTTCAATTCCATCTGCACATCATAAACGTTATTTTCATATATGTCTAGTATCAGAAGCTGCTTTGGACCAAATCTAGCTATCTGTCTGCATAACTCAGATCCTATAGATCCTCCCCCACCTGTGACCATTATAACCTTATCCTTTATGTACTTATTTATATTTTCATTGTTAAGTTTAACTTCATCTCTTCCAAGAAGGTCTTCTATGTTTACATCTCTTAATTTGCTCATATTTAAATTTCCATCTATCATTTCATATATGCCAGGTAAAGTTTTAAGCTTGCATTTTGTACTTTTGCATATATTTATGATTTCCCTTTTAGTCTTTATATCTGCAGAAGGCATTGCAATTATTATTTCTTCTATACTTCTTTCCTTGCATATTCTTGGTATGTCATCTCTTCCTCCTAAAACTTTTATACCATTTATCAATTTTTTTCTTTTTGTTTCATCATCATCTACAAGTCCAGCTACATCATAATTAAAATTTCTATTTTTCTTTATTTCCTTTATAAGAACTGCAGATGCATCTCCTGCACCAATTATAAGCAGCCTTTTATTTCTTATTTTTTTATATTCTCCTACGCTTTTATCTTGAAGCAGCCTATATATAAATCTTATTCCACCTAACGTTAGCACAGATAATATCCAAAAAATTATATGTACGGTATATGGAAATCTATAATACCTATTTTCAAGGAACTTATAATTTATAAAATAGCTGTAAATTACAAATATAATATTGGATACAGAAACAGAATATACAATAGAAATTAACTCTTCTACTGATGCATATTTCCATATACTATCGTATAAATTAAAAACTTTGTTAAATACTAAAGTTATAATTACCATAGGAATAACTGAAATTTTTAAAAATATTATATATTCCTGCTGTATATTAAAATCAAATTTAAGTAATAAGGCAAAATATAAGGAACCTATAAGAAATAATATATCGTATACTATGAGTTTTTTGTCTTTTTGCATTTCAACACTTCCTAAATTATTGTAAAAATTTTATATAAAAACTCCCTTTATCTATTTTACATCATAAACGAAATTATTCAACATGTTTTTTAACAGGTAATGCCACGCATCACACAATTTAATACTGCTGTTCTATTTCACCAGCAGTATTGATAAATTAATTAATTTTTTGTTACTAAATAAATTGCATCTATAATTTTACATAAATTCTAAAATTATAGATGCAATTTATTAAACTCTATTTCTTCTGAGAATTAGAAGTTATATCATCATAAACTTCTTTAAATATCTTTTGTTCTTTTAGAGACAAAAGATATTTCATAAAAGGCTTTTTTAATTCATCTCTCTTCAAGGCATATTCCACAGTGGCTTGTAAGAATCCAAGTTTGTCTCCTACATCATACCTTCTTCCCTCAAAATTATACGCATACATAGCTTCATTTTGAGCTAAGGTTCTCAGGGCATCTGTGAGTTGAATTTCTCCTCCCTTTCCTGGAGTGGTGTTCTCTAATATTTCAAATATGGATGGTGTTATTATATATCTTCCAAGTATGGCTATATTAGATGGAGCCTCTTCCACTTTAGGTTTTTCTATTAAATCTTTAACTTTGTATACCTTATCTTCTATATACATTCCTTTTACTATACCATATCTATCTACGTATTCTTTAGGAACCTCCTGTACACCTATAATTGAAGTTTTATATTCATCATAGCATTTTATAAGCTGTTTTAAGCAAGGTTCCTTACTATCTACCACATCATCACCAAGCATTACTGCAAAAGGTTGATTTCCAACAAAAGTTTTTGCACAACTTATTGCATGGCCAAGGCCCTTAGGTTCCTTCTGTCTTATGTAGTATATATCTGCCATATTCGATATATCCTGTACCATTTTCAAAAGATCTTTCTTGTCTTTATTCTCCAGTTCCTGTTCCAATTCTACGGATTTATCAAAGTGATCTTCTATTGCCCTCTTATTTTTTCCCGTTATTATTAAAATTTCTTCTATTCCAGATGCTACTGCTTCTTCTATAATATATTGGATGGTAGGTTTATCTACTATAGGCAGCATTTCCTTAGGTTGAGCCTTCGTTGCTGGCAAAAATCTTGTTCCAAGACCAGCAGCTGGTATTATAGCCTTTTTTACATTCACCTTAAAATCTCCTTTCACATTCATGTTACATAAGATTACTTTTTTTCAATCTTCTTAATAAAATTATCTATTTCAATAACTACTTCATCTTTAGGATCTATTTTCTTTGCGATTTCCAGATGTTTTTTTGCATCTTGTAAATTTCCAGAGTCCAAATAGCACATTATAAGATTAGTGCATATTTCTACGGATCTGGTGGCTTCAAATGCTTTTCTCAAATAAGCTATAGCCTTTTCATAGTCTCCAATAGATGCATAATTTATACCCATTTCGTTTACAATTTCTACTATACTGCTGTCTATATTAAGTGCATCATTTAAGTAATAAATTGCCTTTTCATAATTTTCTAGTTTTCTATATCCAACTGCTATGTAGTAATACAAAGAAGCATTATCTCCAAAAGTATCCATAAGAGGTATCAACAATTTTAATGCTTCTTCAGGATTATCTTCTAAAAGCTCTTTTCCCCTGTCATAGTGTACAATAGATTTGAGTTCCTCTTTCATGTCTGTTATCTCTAAGGTTTCTTTTCCACCTTTTCCTACATAGTTATTTATATAAAACAATGCTTTTTCATAATCTCCATCTTCTCTTTTAATAAGGGATTCATAAAGATATGGCAGTGCATAATTTTCTTTGGATTCGGCTTTTTTTAATATTTCCAACTCCTCTTCCTTATAGATTTTATTGGTTTTTCTAATCTCATCTACCATGACTATAAGTTTGTCATATATTTCTGTAGAATCTTCCATAATAGATAAGCCTTTTAATAATATATAGGCATCTTCATATTCTTTATTTTTAAAATTCTTCGCTATTATACCTTTTATAAATCTAATATATTCATTATTTCCAACTATTATACTTTTATAGTGATTGCTAAACCTAAAATTTTCATCTGCACCTAATACGTAAAACATACCTTCAACAAAATACCCTATTGGTATTCTATCCATATTGTTTTTAATTTTAACATCGTCAACTATATTTTTAGAATTTAAAGGCAAATATATATCTCCTGAAAAAGTAACTTTAAATATTTTTTCTAAACTTTTTTCATTTACTTCTACAAATAATAATTTAGATAATTTTTCTGCAAAATGTGATTTTATATCCATTAATTTACCACCTACACAATTTATTAGCAATTTACATCGTCTATTATTTTCATAACTCTTTTCTCAAATACATTCATTTTCTCTTCAGCATCTTTCAAGCTATTTCCTATTATTGAAAGATAAATTTTTATTTTAGGCTCCGTTCCTGAAGGCCTAACTACAAACCAGGATTTATCTTCCATAATAAATTTCAGAACATTTGACTTAGGTAAATCTATTTTACTTTCATTTATATTTATTAAATCTTTTTCTACACTTAACTTATAGTCTAGTTTTTTAACTATTTTTGTATCGCCAAGTGTTCTTTTCATGGAATGTCTCATATACTGAAGAATATTTTCTATTTTTTCATGACCCTCTCTTCCTTTAAGTTCTACTGAAATCAATTTTTCTTTATAAAATCCATATTTTTTGTAAAGTTCTAGTAAAGCTTCATAAAGACTTATGCCCTTCATTTTATAGTACAATGTCATTTCACATATAAGAGTAGAGGCAATTACAGCATCCTTGTCTCTTACAAAATCTCCTGCTAAGTAGCCGTAGCTTTCTTCAAATCCAAATATATAGTCTTTATTTCCCTTACTTTTAAATTCTTTTATTTTTTCTCCTATATATTTAAACCCAGTTAACACATTTACTAATTCTACTCCATATTCTTTTGCTATATCTTGAGCCATCTCCGTAGTCACTATAGTTTTTACTACAACACCATTTTTCGGTAATTTATCAGTTTCCTTTAAGGATGAAAGAATATAATGGGTTAAAAGAACACCTACTTGATTTCCAGTAAGTGTTTTATACTGGCCTTCTACATTTTTCACTACTATCCCTATTCTATCACAATCTGGATCTGTTCCAAATATTATATCTGGTTTTATAGTCTGTGCCATATCTAAAGCCAGCTTAAAAACTCTAGGATCTTCGGGATTAGGATATTCTGCTGTTGGAAAACTTCCATCTGGACTTTCCTGTTCTTTTACTATATTCACATTTTCATATCCAAGTTCTTTAAGCGCCCTCCTCACTGGAATATTACCAGTTCCATGCAGTGGAGTATATATTATTTTTAAATCTTTTGCATGTGATTTTATAAGATCTTTCCTTATAGCCAGGTTCTTTACTTTATCTATATAGGACTTATCTATATCTTCTCCCAGCATATGAAGTATACCTTTGCTTTCAGCTTCCTTTAAATCCATATGTTTTATTTCTGAAAAATCACTGATACTTTCTATACAAGATAGTATTTTATTTGCAAAATCATCTGTTACCTGTCCACCATCTTCCCCATATACCTTATATCCATTATATTGCTTTGGGTTATGAGATGCTGTTATAACAATACCTGCCTTGCTTTTAAGTTCTCTTACTGCATAGGAGAGCATTGGTGTTGGATGAAGAGTTTTAAAAAGATTTACTTCTATACCATTAGCACATAAATTACTTGCAGCAGCCTGTGCAAATTCCTTGGACATTATTCTACAATCATAAGCTATGCATACGGAAATATTTGTATTATATTTTTTTATAAGATATTTTGATAATCCTTCTGTAGCTTTTCCCACAGTATATATATTCATTCTATTACTTCCTATACCTATTACGCCTCTAAGACCTCCTGTGCCAAATTCCAAATCCTTATAAAATCTATCTTCTATTTCCTTTTCATCCTCTATATTTTTTAGTTCTATTTTTCCATCGTCATCCACATAAGGTGAACTCAACCAATATTCATATTTTTCTCTATACATTATCTTTACCTCCTATATGCAATATTTAACATTTACTATTATACTATAAACTATATCTAAAAACATGTATACAACCATATTTTTACCTCATAATATATATATATAACTTATTTCTTAATTTTAGGTTAATTTATTTATATAAATTGGTATTATTGAATCTCTATGTGAATTAACATATAATGATATTAGTTTTTACTAAGTATGATTATCCCTTTAATTCCAAGAGTTAAAGGGTATTTTTTTTGAAGGAAGGTGTTTATCAAGGTGTATAAATTAGATCAAAGTGAAACTCCACTGTTTGACGCATTAATGGAATACGTAAATAGAAATACTATTCCTTTTCATGTACCAGGTCATAAAAAAGGGAACGGTATAGACGAAGAGTTTAAAAATTTTATGGGAGAAAATCCCTTTAAAATTGACGTTACCGTGTTTAAATTAGTGGATAGTCTTCACCATCCTACTGGTCCAATAAAGAGGGCACAGCAATTAGCTGCAGATGCCTATGGCTCTGATGCCGCTTTTTTTTCAATACACGGAACATCTGGTGCTATACAAACCATGATTATGTCTGTAGTGAATTCAGGAGATAAAATAATAATTCCAAGAAATGTACACAAATCGGTTACTGCTGGAATTATATTAAGTGGTGCAATACCTGTATATATGCAGCCTGAATTAGATAAAACAATAGGAATTGCCCATGGTGTTACTTCTGAAACCGTAAAGGATACTTTAAAACAAAATCCTGATGCAAAGGCTGTTTTAATTATAAATCCTACCTATTACGGAGTAGCTGCAGACATTAAAAAAATATCAGATATAGTACACAATTATGATATTCCTTTAATTGTAGATGAGGCCCATGGACCACACCTTGGTTTTAACGATAATTTACCAATATCAGCTATGCAAGCTGGTGCCGATATGTGTTCCCAAAGTACTCATAAAATAATAGGAGCCATGACTCAGTGTTCGCTGCTTCACGTTCGCTCAGAACGTATTGATATACACAAGGTTCAACAAGTTTTATCTCTACTGCAGACAACTTCACCTTCTTATGTCTTAATGGCTTCGCTGGATTGTGCCAGAAGACAAATAGCTCTCCAGGGGAAAGAACTGCTGAATAAAGCTATTGACCTGTCAAGTTATGCTAGGTATAAAATTAACAATATCCCAGGATTCTACTGTTTTGGGGAAGAACTAGTTGGCAACCCCGGCGTAGTATCCCTTGATCCTACCAAAATAACCATAACCTGTAGAGATTTGGGTATTACAGGTTATGATTTAGATATGATTTTGTCAAATAAGTATCATATACAAATGGAGCTCTCAGATTTATATAATATTTTAGCTGTTGGTTCTTTTGGAGATACTAAAGAAAATATAGATGCCCTTATAAATTCTCTAGAAGAAGTAAGCACAGAATACTACGGGAGAGGAAATAGGAAATCAGATTTTCTGGATATACCTTCTATACCAGTACAATTAAAAATTCCAAGAGATGCTTTTAATTCTGAAAAAACATCGGTGCTATTAAAAAATAGCATAGGCATGATAAGTGGAGAATTTTTAATGGCATATCCTCCTGGAATACCAGTACTTTGCCCTGGCGAAGAAATAACAAAAGATATTGTAGACTACGTACAAGAGCTAAAAGATACTGGATTATATGTTCAAGGTACAGAAGACCCTGAAGTTGAATATATCAAAGTAGTAAAGTAATATATTTCTCAAACAAAAATAAAATTACACTGCGAGACATACTGACAAATTTCATCACAATAAAAACTTTTAATAAGTCTAAAGTCCGCTATTTTGAAAATCTAAAAAAGCTTATGTAAATTCGTACCTCAGACATATATAAGCTTTTAAGATTTTCTAAAATACCTTACTGAAACTCATTGAAAAAGTTTTTAAATGTAATTTCAATTTTGTCAGCATATTCCTAAGTATAAGTTTAATTTTTAGTTAGAAATATTATTTGCAAATTCCCCCCCATTCAACAACCGTGAATCCATTACGCTTAAATTTATTTATTTTTGGTTTCTTAATGTCTAAATTTTCATTATTATTAAGGGGTACAAAATAAAAATAAGCTCTCAAAATTGAATCAGGTTTCTTAGATAAATTAAGTTTAATTGCTTCATTTATTTCTTTCGGATCAAGATAATATGCTGCATATCTACTGCTTTTCCATTTCAACTCTTTTGACCAATATTCAATAAAATCTACTTTTTCTTTTGAATTTAAACCTATAGAAGTCAATATGTTATTCATTTCTTCATTAAAATTACCTTCATTTATGATCCAGCCTTTATTTAAGGTAAATTTATAATTAAGTGAAGCTTCATAAAACAAAAAATCATAAGTATTGTCAATCTTTCCACTTGGGTCAACTGTTATTTTCCATCCCACATTATATTTCGGAATTGATTTAATTATCTTACCTTTAGGTGTAACATTTACTGATAATTCTTCCGTTTTCTCTGGATATAAATATATATTAGGTTTTTTAGCTACAACCATATCAATAATCTCGCATCCAGGTAAAGCATTTTCTAAAGATCGTATATCTGTACCACTAATTGGATTATCAGACAAAATAAGCCGTTTCAAATTAGTTAAATTCTTTAATACATCTATGCAACGAATGTCATTGCCACTCAAATTAAGCTCTTGCAAATTAGTTAGTTTCTCTATTCCACTAATATCTTGAATTCCGCAATATCTTATATTTAATTCTGTTATTTTTTTAATATCACTTTTATAAATATCTCCAGTTAATTTACTTATTTTATTTCTTATTAATTGTTCCAATTTTTTATCTTTGAACATTACTATATTATCATTATTAGTGTTATTTTTAACACTAAAATGTAGCTTGTATTCATTCTTCAATACCTTCCCTTTAGTAGAGTGTACTTTACTACCAATATTCAATATGTAGCTTTCTCCTGATGTATATCCACCTTTTGGAGCTGTTACTATAACTGTTTTTCCATCCTGTCCTAAATGAATACCTACATTTAGGACATCACCTGAGCCGTCTGTAACAGTTATACCCTGCTTAGTTACATCATCAAACCCAATATTATCTGTAAATTTAATTGTCCAAGTTTTGCTTGGAGCTACTGTTTGATTATTAATAAAATTAGCTGCTTTTACACTAGGTGAAAATAATATAAAAGCACATAAAAAAGACACCATTATAAACTTATTTTTCAATTTATACATCCCCTTCTTATAGATTATTATACCTTTTTTGTAAATTATATTCTACATGATAAGGGAAGGTTTTTACTATTTAACACTGTATTGTAAAATACTCTCATATATTTTAGAAATAATAAAATTATTAAATTCAGCTTTATTATCGTCATCCTAGTTGTTTTATAAATCAACCTGCTTATCTTTATGTATCAATGAATCTTACTTAGTGGGAAAAGCAGAGAACTTAAATCTTTGATTTAAAGTGAATCACTTTCTCTTTAGAGTTTTGTTTCTCCCACTAAGTTTAGATAAGTTATCTAGTAGTGTAGCTAATGTTATGCATAGCATAAGAACTCTAAATTGCTGAAGCTTAGGAGTTCTAATACCTCAAACTTTGATAGTCGCTTTCGCTGTGTATGTGGAGGTGTTACAGTAGGTAGCCATCAGATAAAAAGAAAGTCCATCTACTATAAATTAGCAAATTTAAAATACTTTCCTTGAATTTATCTTTTTATATAAGATTGCAGCTATTAATCCAGTAATAAGTATTGCTGCTATGGTGTATCTTGACATAAATCCCATCCAACCATGGTTATTATCATCAAAGAGTATGCAAAATAAACCGCAAGTTTCTAGAAAAACTAATACTATAAAAAATATAGGTAATTTTCTTTCTGAATAAATTATACCTAAAAATGCTATAGCAAATACTATCCATGATACAAAGTATACTATATAGCTATAATACTCAAATTTACTCCAAAAGCTATTATTATACAACTTTCCATACTCATCCATTCCCTTATCATCTAGTATGTCTTGACTCTTTGTATACTCGAAAACAACACTATATTTTAAAGTTTTTCTATCCTTAGCATAAATATAGTATGTTTCAAAACCAGTATCCTTTTCTGATTTTGGAATTTCATTCCCCTTATTATATGAAAATAATTCTTTATGATCTTTCCTTACAGAACAATAATAAATACCATTATTGTTTTGAGAATTATATCTATCAAGTTTTTCAGTTATTTTTTTTTCAGTGTCTTTACTAAAGTTATCTTCGTTTTTTAAAATATCCTCTAATTCAAACTTAATTATGTAGGAAGACTGTTTATAGTAGTGGGTACCAAAACCGTTTTTATAAAGAGCATATAAACCTTTATTATATGTTAACCCTAATGCAGCACCAATTAAGTAAATAACTATAGCACATAAAAACAAACACTTCCAAAACTTTTTCCGTTTTGAAATAATTAATGATAATTCAGCGTCTACTTCCTTTACTGGTCCAAACTCTTTTATAGCAATATCAACACTATCATCTTCATTTAATCCCTTATTCTGAAGCTCTTTTGTTCTCTCATTCAAGTGAGTTTTCATTTCTTCTTTTAATATCTTAACATCTTTATCTTTATCATTAAAACTTTTATAAATTTGCTTAATGTAGTTATTAATTCTGTCCATGACATTCCCCTCCCAAACTTAATTGAATCAACTCTCTACTCATCAGTATGTAAAACGAAACAGTTCATTATCTTTTGTAATGCCTTCCATTCTTTTGTCTTTTGTTTAAAAATCTCTTTTCCTTCTTCCAAAATTTTATAGTAACGCCTCCTTCCCCCGCCAGTATTTTTTTCATCATTCCAGTAACCTTCAATATAATTTTTCTTTTCTAATCTTTTTAAACATACATATAGTGTAGTTTCTTTCATCTGAAATTCATCATTAGACTTTTCTCTAATTCTCTTTGATATTTCATAACCGTACATATCCTTTTCATATAGAACTGACAGTATCATTGTGTCTATATATCCTTTTAAAACTTCCTTTTCAAATTCCATTCCACGCCTCCTCTTTATATTAAGGATTACTTCATATAATGTAGTACATTTTTATATTATCACAAACTACTTCATAATATAAAATAGTTTGTGATAATCATGCCATAAATTAACAAATTTAAAACACTTTTCTTAAATTTATCTTTTTATATAAGATTGCAGATATTAATCCAGTAATAACTATTGCTGATATGGTGAATCTTGACATAAATTCAACCAAACCTTGTTTATCAAAGAGTAGATAAAATAAACCTCCAGTTTCTAGAAAAACTAATACTATAAAAAATATAGGTAATTTCTTTTCTGAATAAATTATGCCTAAAAATGCTATAGCAAATACTATCCATGATGCAAGGTATAAGATATAGCTATAATTTCTAAATTTACTCCAAATGCTCTTATAATACAAATCGTCATACTCAGCCATTCCTTTACCGTCTAACTTATTTTGACTATTTGTATACTTGAAAGTAACCTTATATTTTAAAGTTTTTTTATCCTTAGCATAAATATAAGGTACTTCAAAACCAGAATTCTTTTCTGACATTGGAATTTTATTTCCTATATAATATGAAAATAATTCTTTATGATCTTTCCATATAGAACAATAATAAATGCCATTATTGTTTTGAGAATTATACTTATCAAGTTTTTCAGTTATTTTTTTTTCAGTGTCTTTACTAAAGTTATCTTCGTTTTTTAAAATATCCTTTATTTCAGCCGCAACTATGTAGGAAGACTGTTTATAGTAATGGGTACCGAAACCATTTTTATAAAGGATATTCGAATTTTTATTATATATTAAACTTAGTACAGCACCAATTAAGTAAATAATTATAGCACATAAAAACAAACACTTCCAAAACTTTTTCTGTTTTGAAATAATCAATGATAATTCACCATCTACTTCCTTTACTGGTCCAAACTCTTTTATAGCAATATCAATACTATCATCTTCATTTAATCCCTTATTCTGAAGCTCTTTTGTTCTCTCATTCAAGTGAGTTTTCATTTCTTCTTTTAATATCTTAACATCTTTATCTTTATCATTAAAACTTTTATAAATTTGCTTAATGTAGTTATTAATTCTGTCCATGACCTTCCCCTCCCAAGCTTAATTTGAATCAACTCTTTACTCATCAGTATCTAAAACGAAACGGTTCATTATCTTTTGTAATGCCTTCCATTCTTTTGTCTTTTGTTTAAAAATCTTTTTTCCTTCTTCTAAAATTTTATAGTAACGCCTCCTTCCCCCACCAGTATTTTTTTCATCATTCCAGTAGCCTTCAATGTAATTTTTCTTTTCTAATCTTTTTAAACATACATATAGTGTAGTTTCTTTCATTTGAAATTCATCATTAGACTTTTCTTTAATTCTCTTTGATATTTCATAACCGTACATATCCTTTTCATACAGAACTGACAGTATCATTGTGTCTATATACCCTTTTAAAACTTCCTTTTCAAATTTCATTCCACACCTCTTCTTTATAATAAGGATTACTTCATATAATGTAGTACATTTTTATATTACCACAAACTACTGCATAATGTAAAGTAGTTTGTGGTAATATTTCCATATTCTATTTAACGAACCCTTACTTTCTAATTAACATATTTATTTGCAAAATAATACTCAAAAATAGAAGAAAATATTAAGCCTGCCCAGTAAACGTTAAGTATAAAAGTACTATATTTAGTATTATTATTATTGTGGCTATTAGAACACCTAACAGTCGTATAGAACCTTTATTAACTAAGATTCCCATCAAATCTTTACGTTTGGCTATAGTTAACATTTGGATTATTGGAAATGGCAAAATAAAACTAAGTGCTACCTGACTTAAAACAAGAGCATACATTGGATTAATTCCAAGTGAAATAATAATTAAGGCTGGTATCATTGTTATAAGTCTTCTTAAATTTATAGGTATACTTAAATTAACAAAGCCTTTCATTATAGTTTGACCTGCGAGAGTTCCCACAGCTGAAGATGATAATCCTGATGCAAGCAATGCTATCCCAAATGCACCACTTGATAAAGAACCTATTAAAGGTTGTAATGATTTATGAGCCTGTTCCATTGTATTTACTATCATTCCGTTTTTATAAAAGACTGCTGCAGATACCACAACCATTGCAGCATTAACAATAAAAGCTATATTCATAGCTATAGCAATATCTATTTTTTCCATTCTTAAATGATTTAATTTTCCTCTATCTGACAAATCAATACTTCTATCTTGAACCAATTGCGAGTGTAAGTATATTACATGAGGCATAACTGTTGCACCAAGCATACCTACGGCAATTAACACAGCTTGACCATTAGGCAGCATAGGAATTATTGTATGGATGCCTACTTGAGTCCAATCTGGTTTAGCAAGAAATATCTCTATTATATATGCAATAGAGATTACAGCAACAAGTGTTGATATTATAATTTCTATCATTTTTTGTCCATACTTTTCCATATAGCAAATTATAAGTGTTATTAATCCTGTAAGAAGTCCCGCATATATCATAGGTATATTAAACAATAAGTATAACCCTAATGTTCCCCCAAGAAATTCTGCTAAATCTGTTGCCATAGCCCCTAACTCAGCAATAATCCAAAACACCCAGTTTACAGCTCTAGGGAATACCTTGGCACACATTTCAGGAAGATTATGTCCTGTAGCTATCCCCAATTTAGCAGACATAGTTTGTAAGAATATAGCCATTATATTACTCCATAAAATCACCCAAATTAGGGTATAGTTAAATTTTGATCCTCCACTGATATTAGTTGCAAAATTACCAGGATCAATATATGCTACACTTACAACAAAAGCAGGCCCTAAAAATTTTATTAATTCTTTTATTTTACCTTGTCCTATTACATTTTTCCTATTTATATCTTTTTTTATAGAGATATCTCCTGATTGATTTAAACTAACATCAATTGAACTTTTTTCACTCTGCATTAAAATGCCACCCCTCTTATTAGATATGTTAATCACAAATAAAATAGTTATTACTAGTTAACCTTGTTAGCTAAGACTAAATTTTTTTCTAATATAAACTATGTAATAACAAAAAAAATGTTCCAATAAAGCAATTTTTTATTTGTTCAAACATATACTTTATTAAAAGACTACAGCTGAAAGTAGGTGAAAATATGGCTAAAAATAATTTTTACACTTTTAATGAATATATGAAAAAAGAAGATAAACATCTTACTGCTTCCATGGAAGATTATCTTGAGATGATATATAGGTTATCTTTAAATACAGGATTTACAAGAATTCATGAACTTTCACATGCACTTAATGTTCAGCCTCCTTCAGCTACAAAAATGGTACAAAAATTATCAGAATTGCAACTTTTAAAATACGAAAAGTACGGAATTTTAATACTTGAGAAGAAAGGAAAGGCTCTTGGAGCTGAATTATTAAATCGTCACAATATTATTGAAAACTTTTTAAGGATACTTGATGTTTCAGAATCTAATGTTTTGGAAGAAACTGAAAAAATTGAGCATACAGTAAGTAAGCAAACAACAAAATGTTTTCAAGATTTTTTAGAATTTATTAAAGATAACCCTGAAGTAATTAATAGTTTTAAAGCTTATAAAAATACTTTTAAATAATAACTATACATCAGTATAAAAATTTATAATATTTCTATACTGTCTAATAACATTAAGGACAGAAATGCCCTTTTTGTTTTCTACATTTTTCTAAACTATTTGTTTTGCTATTGTCAATAAAAATTTCGAAGGAAACCTTATACGTAGTGGCATTTCTTAATTCTAGATAAAAAAATAACCCCTGATTTTATAATCAGAAGTTATTGATGATCTGTATTTCGAATATGATTCAATTTCTATTTATAGAGTATTCTACCATCTATATTTTTAACAGACTTACATCCTGTCAAAACCATAGCTGATTTTAGTTCACTCTTTAAATTTTCTACATAAACCTTTACTCCTTCTCTTTGTCCTCCAAAGGATGCAGTTACAAAAGGTCTTCCTATAAGTACGGCATCTGCACCTAAAGCCAACATTTTAAGTACATCCACACCGCTTCTCACACCACCATCTGCAAGTATTGTAACCTTGCCTTTAACTAACTTCGCTATCTCTGGAAGTACCTCTGCCACTCCAGGAGTTTGATCTAAAACTCTTCCACCATGGTTTGAAACAACTATGGCACTTACCCCAGCTTTAACTGCAAGCTCTGCTTCATCTGGAGTCATTATTCCCTTTAATATAAAAGGAAGTTTTGTACTTTCTACAACTTCTTTTATTTCTTCTAAAGTCTTAGGTCCCACAGGTTTTCCATGAAGTGCTAAGGTTATTAATCCTGCAGCATCTATATCCATTCCTACTGAAAAAGCTCCTGCTTTTTCAGCAAGTTTTATTTTACTTATAACATTTTTATTTTCCCAGGGTTTTATTACAGCTATACCTTCTCCATTAAATTCCTTAAGTTTTTCAAGATTAGTTATAAGAAAAGAATCTACTGCTGTATCTCCTACCATAGGATATATTCCTGCATCCAGACATCCTCCTATAACCGAGGAAATATACTCTTCCTCAGTAAACTTTCCACCCATATTCAAAGTAGTTCCTGATACAGGTGCTGCAAAAACAGGTATGTCCATCTTTTTTCCAAATAACTCTATTGAGGTGTCAGGATCTTTAGCATCATGTATAACTCTCATATTTAATTTACATTTGCTTAGTGAATTAAAATTTTCTTTAAAAGAATCTCCTGTTCCCTTTCCTCCCATGCCTGGTACTTCTCCAGCACATGCGTTTCCATTACAGGCAGGACATACCCTGCAGCTTCCATTTAAATTTTCCCTTGCATTTTTTAATACATCTTTATAGTTCATAATAATGCCGTCAAATATTAAATTTCTTAATATTTAACAGTTTTTCACCCCTTTCAAATAATATTTTATTTAAATATTGAGTTTAGGCATTTTCAGAGAACTAGCTAATCCATATACCAGCCTATTTTCTTTGAAATGCCTTATCAACGTCATTTTCTCCATATATTTTTATATGATTTTTACTTAAAAGTTCTGCTGTTACTCCAGCACCCTCTATAATATTTCCACTAAAACTTCCATCATAAATTTTACCAAAACCACAGGATGGACTTTTAGACTTTAACACAGCCTCTTTTATGTTACATGCCTTAGCTACTTTTAAAGTTTCATAAGCTCCCTTTAAAAATTCACTTGTAAAATTTTCTTTCTTAGAACTTACTACATCAGCCTTTCCATTTAGAACGTCTTCACCTGTACCACTACATATCTCGCAGGGATTTCTGGGAGTCTTAAGTCCGCCTAACTGTTCTGGACATAAGGGCAGCGCCTTTCCTTCTTTCACGAGACTTAATACTTTCTCGCAAAGATTATTTTCCCCATTATATTTAGTATTAATACCACATAAGCATGCACTTACTAATATCACTCCAGCCACACTCCTTATTTCAATTCAACTATTGTAACTCCTGTACCACCTTCACCATATTCTCCAAGCCTATGATTCTTTACATGAGAATGCTTTTTCAACATATCAGTTATAGAATTTCTAAGCACTCCGGTACCCTTGCCGTGTATTATAGTAACTTCTTTAAGTCCTCCCATGTATGCATCATCTAAATATTTATCTACAGTATAGGTTGCCTCTATAGAGTCCATTCCCCTTAAATCCACTGAACTTGAAACATTTCTTAAATTTAATTTGGCTTCTCTTTTTAACTTTTTCTTTTCACTTTTTGAATTGCCACTAGAAGCTCTCAATTCTTTCAATTTAACACTTATTTTCATGATTCCTGCTTGAACCTGTACTTCTCCTTTGCTGTCAGGTTTAGATAGTACCACTGCTTTTTGATTTAATGAAGGTATGAATACTTCCTGGCCTTCTTTTACAGATTTAAGCTCTTCTCCAGCATCATTTTTATTATCATACAACTTTTCTTCAGTTTTTTCTAACCTATCCTTAAGTTTTTTTCTGTTTTCCTCTAATTTATGTCTTACAGAAGAAGTGTATCCCATTCTTTCTAGTTCTCTCATATCCTTTAGAATTTTATCAGCTTCTTCTTTAGAACTTCTTATTATTTCCTTTGCCTCTCTCTGCGCTCCAATAATAGCCTTATCTCTTATATTTTGAAGTTTACTTGCTTTTTCTTCATATTTTTCTTTGATTTTAGCTGCCTCACTTTTTAATATTTCTGCTTCTCTAGCAAAAGTTTCAGCTTTTGATTTCTTCTCCTGAAGACTTTGAATTAAATCTTCAAATTGTAAGGCATCACTAGCTATATTTTCTCTAGCATCTTCTATTATAAAATCCGGCAGTCCAAGTCTTTTGGATATTTCAAAGGCATTAGACTTTCCCGGTACTCCTATCATAAGTCTATAAGTAGGTCTCAAGGTTTCTACATCAAATTCTACAGATGCATTTTCCACTCCCTCATTTTTTAAAGCATATACTTTTAATTCACTGTAATGAGTTGTAGCTACTATAGTACATCCTCTTTTTCTCAAATTTTCAAGTATCGATACTGCAAGAGCTGCACCTTCTGTAGGGTCAGTACCTGCGCCTAATTCATCAAACAAAACAAGAGATTTTTCATCAAACTTTTCAATAATATTTACTATATTAGTCATATGTGATGAAAATGTAGATAAATTCTGCTCTATGCTCTGTTCATCTCCAATATCTGCAAATACCTCTGTAAAAAATCCTACAGTAGAATTTTCCCTGGCAGGTATCATAAGTCCACTTAGTGCCATGATGTGCAAAAGTCCTATGGTTTTAAGAGTTACAGTTTTCCCTCCTGTATTAGGTCCTGTTATAACTAAACAGCTAAAATTTCTACCTATATATACATCCATAGGTACTACTGTTTTTTTATTTATAAGTGGATGCCTTCCTTCTATAATATTAACTACTCCATTTTCACTTACATTTGGAATATTTCCATTTAACTCACTGCCAAATTTAGCTTTCGCAAATACAAAATCAAGTTCCCATATTATATCTGCATCTCTTTCAACCACTGTTATATTGTCATATATTTGCTGAGATAGTTCAGCTAATATTCTATCTATCTCTGCTTTTTCCTTTAATTTTAGTTCTTTTATTTCATTGTTCAAATTTACAAGTCCCATAGGTTCTATATAAAGAGTTGCCCCACTTGAACTTTGATCATGGACAAGTCCCGGTACGGATGACTTGTTTTCCGCTTTTACAGGAAGCACGTACCTGTCTCCCCTCATCGTATACAAATTATCCTGTAAGTAATCAGAGTAACTTCTTATAAGTGAATTTACCCTATCCCTTACTGAAGCATTTTTATCTTTCAAACTTTTTCTAATATTGTAGAGAAGAGAACTTGCCTTATCAGATATTTCATCTTCGCTTTCTATAGCTATAAAAATTTCATCTTCCAAATTTTTTAAAGGAACAATACCTGCACATATATCTTCTATAATTTTAAAATGTTCTTCATCTTCTTCGGCAGTTATATACTTCTGAATTCTCCTAGCAGCCCTGAGTATTGCTCCTATTTTAAGAATTTGTCCTGGCATTAATGTAGAACCTTTTCCCGCCATTTTTATACCCTGTCTTACATCATAAACCCCTTCAAAAGGAGGATTGCCTTTAGTCACAAGAAGTTTTAAAGCTTCTCTTGTTTCCTGCAAATGTTCTCTCACTTCATACAGGTTGTCATAAGGGCTTAATTTTTCTATTAAATCTTTAGCTGCTCCTGTATTTGCATAATCCTTTAATCTTTCCTTTACTTTATAAAATTCTAAAACCTTTAATGATTTTTCGTTCATTTAAATTTACCAATCCCTTCAGATCAAATGACTTTAATTTTGTGTTACCTATAATCTTACTCTATACTATTTTTATAATGTCCTCTGGTAAACTCACTAAAATCACCATGAAATTCTTCTTTTTCAAAACATTCTAATATTTTTTTAGTCTTGCTATAATCTTCATCAATAAAATCTACTCTAAAACTGTCAATTCCCATATTTCTAAGTTCTTCTATATGAGGTATAAGGTTAGTTGCAACAGAATTATATATGTAGCTTCTGCAGAATTCATCCGTATTTAGTGGAAACTCTTTTTTCTTTCTGTCTATAAGAAAGAACTCCCCTTCTTTACAAATACCTTTACAATTTTTAGAAGTAGTTTTGCCTCCAAAAGTGCTTCCTACAGCACAGTACTCACTTACCATAAGCTCCACTTTACCATATACAAACATTTGAGCTTTAAAATTACTATTTCTAATTAACTCATTTATTTCATATTTACTTAATTCTACACTTAAACAAGATCCATTCATAATTTTGCTATAAAAATCCAGTGCACAGCTGTTTGTTATGTTTAACTTATAGTCACCTAATATATTTAGCTTATTTCTAAACTTACTTATTATACCTAAATTTGCAGTAACTATGCCTTCAATTTCATCTAAGTTTTTATCTATAAATTTCTCTATATAATTAAATTCGTTTTTAACTATATTGGGAACTTTAATATATATTTTTTTAGATTGAAGATGATTTAAATTATTTATTTTAATTTGTTTGAACGGATTTATACATATATGTTCAAAACTTGATTCCATCGCTGCCTTCAATTGCTCATTAGTACTTACAAATACCATTTTAGGCGGTAAATATACTTTATCAAAATTGTTTTTTAACACAGGTATTTCATATACTTTTTTGCTTGAAATATTACTTTTTTTATTTTTGTTTAGTATGTATTGCTTGATTTCATCTAAAAGTCTTCTTCTAATTTCATTTAAATCAGATATAGGTAAAAATCCAGGTTGAAATATTTGAAATTCTATGCTGTCAAACTTAAATATATTATTTCCAGTTTTATTTAAACTTTTATATATTCTCTCTTTACTCAAGGGCTGCTTTAGAGCCTCTTCTACTATTTGTCCTTCCACCCTAAAATCATTTTTATCGTAATTGCAGCACAAAGTAACTGGCTTTCCAACTTCAAATTGTATTTTTAAATATAAATTGATTTTCTTGCCATAATGATCTTCATATATCTTTTCTAACTTTTGAAGCTGAATTAAGTTAGAAGTTTTATATATCCTATCTCCTGCTTTATAATTTGCTGGAAAGATTTTGACACTTTCTCCCTTAAAAGCCCTTGCAGTTTCTTTTCCGGACTTCACCAGTTTAGAAATAGTAAAACCACTAGTTCCAATTCTCACTCCATCTCCTTCTGATATATCTTCAGTAAGTAGAATGCTTTTATCACTATTTACTTTACCTATTTCTATGCCTGTATTCTTAGGGAAAGAATACGCCATCATATCTTTTCCAGTATTTTTATACAAGTAAGCCTTTGAAAATCCCTGTCTGTTAAATAATTGCAAAAGTCTTTTTTTACTACCTTCTATATAAGATAAATCCTCTAATTTTTTACCTTCCTGGTAGAAATCATCAATGGCATTTCTATATTCTGATACAACTCCTGCCACATATTCTGGTCTTTTCATTCTTCCTTCTATTTTCAAAGAACTTGCTCCACTTTCTATTATTTCCCTAATATCTTCAATAGTACACATATCTTTTGGGCTTAAAATATACCCCTTATGTTTACCTTTATCTTTCTTATTTACAATTTCATAGGGAAGCCTGCAGGGCTGGGCACATCTGCCTCTATTTCCACTTCTTCCTCCAATCATACTGCTCATAAGACACTGTCCAGAATAGCAAACGCAAAGAGCTCCGTGTATAAATATTTCCGTTTCTATTTTGAGAGTTTTAGATATATACTCTATTTCTTTTAATGAAAGTTCTCTAGAAAGTACTATTCTTTCAAAACCTAGTTTGCTTAAAGACAAGGCAGCTTCTCCATTATGTACTGTCATTTGAGTAGAAGCATGCAATTCAAGTTCAGGAAGCTTTTCTCCTAAAAGAGATGCCAATCCTATATCCTGTATTATAAGGGCATCTACTCCTACATTATACAAAAACTCAGCATATTTACAAGCTTCTTTCAATTCCTTTTCTTTCATTATGGTATTTATAGTAACATATACCTTTACATTATATAGATGACAATATTCAACTGCCTCTTTCATAGTTCTATCATCAAAGTTAGAAGCATAAGCCCTTGCAGAAAACTTATTTCCTCCAAGATAAACAGCATCTGCCCCTGCTTGAACTGCCGCATATAAACTTTCTAAATTTCCTGCCGGAGCTAATAATTCCACTTTTTTCATTATTCCATCTTCTCCTGTTTAAATATTTAAATTTATCCGATGACTACCTGCTCTAATACTTCCACTTCTCCAAGTGGGAGTAAAGAGCCGCTACGTCCCTGGATAACGATTTCTAAGCATCAGGTGGAGTCAAAACTCCATCTGATTCCAAGAACTCTGTTTATTCACTCACTAATAAAATCCGAACCAAGACCATTGTCAGTTCGGATTTTATTTTACTCCATTATTTAAAAGAGCATTTTTCTTTTTTCTCTCTTTTGCCAGACTTATCTGGTTTTCTTCTAGCTTATGTTGAAGATCTATTATTTTATACTTACCTGATTGTACTTGAAATTTCAGTTCCTTGTTTTGTGCTGTCATTTTGGTATTTTCATTCATATACTTTTGAGCTTCTTCTTTTATAATTTTTATTTCTTCTTCTAATTTGCCTATTTTCTCATCTTTTTCTTTTAAAGCCTCACTACTACTGCTATTCTTTAGTTTTATTTTAAGTTCGGCATTGAGCTCTTCCGTATACCTAAGCTGCTTTCTCAAAGAACTAATCTGATCCTCATATACTTTTCCTAGCCTTTCTAACTCATCCACTCTTCCTGACAACTGGCCTTCTTTTTCCTGAGCTTTTAACATATCGTCTGCTACATTAAGTGCCGATAAAACAGCTGCTGAGGAAGTGCTTAATTTGCTATTATTTTTTATAATACTCTTAACTTTTTTATCCACATAACTTGCTACTTTATGTAGATATTCTTCTTGCTCGTCACCTTTTAAATTATATTCAATTCCATTTATAAAAACCGTCACCATACTCATTTAAACACCCTCTTAGATCATGCTGTTTCCAATTCTTTATAACAACATTCTATCACAAATTCTCCACATATGAAATATTTTATTTTACCTTAAAGAGCTAAAGCATCATAAAATAGGCTGGATGAACATTAAATTCATCCAGCCTTATTGATCAACGAATCCTTACTGTCTAAGTTGTGCTCCTAAATTATGTTCTAGTGATCTTATTATTTTGCTATGAACTTTATTAACTTCTTTATCTGTAAGAGTTTTATTTTCAGCTCTATAGGATATTGAATAAGCTATGCTCTTCTTTCCACTTTCTATCTGTTTTCCTCTATAAACATCAAACAACTTAACTTTCTCTAGGATGTTTCCTCCCTGTTTTCTTATAATATCCTCCACTTCCTGTACCATTATATTGTCATCCACTAAAACTGCAAGGTCTCTAGAAACTGCAGGGAATTTAGGCAGAGGTCTATATTTTTTATCTGAATCAGCATGTTTATACAAAACATCTAAGTTTAATTCAGCAACATAACATCTTTCGTCTATACCATAATTTTCAGATACAGTTGGGTGGATTTCTCCAAGCACTCCTGCTAACTTTCTATTTACATAAAGGGCAGCTGTTCTTCCAGGATGGAAAGTTGGATTATCGCTTTCTCTCTTAAAAGAAATCTTCTCTATTCCTAAGGTATCTAATATGTTTTCCACTATACCTTTTAAATTAAAGTAATCACATTCACCATACGTTCCAATGGTTACAATATTGTCTTCTTCAGGTAAAGTATCGCCATTTTCTAATGGAAGATACACTCTTCCAATTTCAAATAACCTTACAATTTCATTTTTTCTTGAATAGTTTCTACCTAAGCATTCCATCATAGACGGTAATGTAGTTGTTCTCATTATGCTATAGTCTTCTCCCAAAGGATTTTTTATAGCTACAGCATTTCTAAGTTTGCTATCTTCAGGTAAAAGTATTTTGTCAAATACTTTTCTACTTACAAAAGAGTAACTTATAGATTGGTTTAATCCACTTGAAATAAGTGTTTCTATCAATTTATCATCCAGCTTTTGCTTTGGATTCTTTCCGCCTTTTGTACTTACACTTCTTATTACAGTAGTAGGTACATTGCTGTATCCATATATTCTAGCTACTTCTTCTGCCACATCTTCTCTTATATTTATATCTCCCCTAAAAGTAGGAACATCTATATGTAAAATGTCTCCTTTAAGCTGAGTTTTTAATTCCAGTCTATTTAAATAATCTACCATATCTTCCTTAGGTATTTCAGTACCCAAAAATTTATTTACCCAGTTGGAATCAACGTCTACGCTGTGAGGTTCAACTTTTTCATCGTATACATCAATTGTACCTTCCATAACTTTTCCTGCTTTTAGCATCTCAACTAAATTGCAAGCTCTGTTCATAGCAACCTCAGCTAAATTAGGATCAAGGTCCTTTTCAAATCTACCTGAAGCTTCTGTTCTAAGTGCAAGCTTTTGTGAAGAAACTCTTATATTAGTACCATCAAAATTGGCACACTCAAATACTATAGAAGAAGTATCATCTCTTATCTCCGAATTAAGTCCTCCCATTATTCCTGCAAGTCCGATAGTTCTGTCTCCATCCTTAATGGTAAGCATATTCTGATCCAATTGCCTTTCCTCTTCATCAAGAGTAGTAAACTTTTCTCCATCTTTAGCTCTCTCTACAACTATAGTCCCAGATTTTATCTCCCTTACATCATAAGCATGCATAGGTTCTCCAATTTCAAGCATTACAAAATTAGTTATATCAACTATATTGTTTATTGGCCTTACACCTGCTTCTAAAAGTCTCTCCTGCATCCATGAAGGTGATGGCTCTATTTTTACATCTTTTATGCCCCTTGCCATATACCTTTTACAAAGTTTATCTTTTATTTCTACTTTTAATGCGTTTTCAATATTTTCGCTGCAAGAAGGCTTATAATCTAATTCCGGCATTTTATAGCTTTCATTTAAAGTTGCTGCAGTTTCCCTTGCCATTCCTATCATACTAAGACAATCAGGTCTATTTGAAGTTATCTCAAAATCAAGTATAGTACTTGTCATATCAAGTACTTCCTTTATGTCCTTTCCAATTGGTGTATCTTCTTTTAAAATCATAAGTCCATATACAGGCTTATCTCCTGCTATGCCAAGCTCTTCTTCGGAACAAAACATTCCATTTGACATAAGACCTCTTAGTTTTCCTTTTTTTATCTTTACTCCACCATGAAGTGTAGAATCATGAAGTGCTACAGGAACTATATCTTGTTCTTTCATATTAGTAGCAGCTGTTATAATTTGAATAGGATCTTCTTTTCCTATATCCACCTGACATACAACAAGTTTATCTGCCTGAGGATGACTTTCTATCTTAAGTATCTTACCTGTAACTACATTTCGGATTTCATCTCCGGTTACAATTGCCTCTTCAAGTTTTGAACCACTTAAAGTCAATCTATCTCCTAATTCTTTTCCTGGAATATCTATTTTAACATAATCCTTTAACCATTTTACTGGAACCTTCATACAAAAATCTCCTTTCAAATTTTTAATCTTTACAAACTCTATTAAAATTGATTTAAAAATCTCATGTCACTTTCATACATGTTTCTTATATCATCTATTCCGTATTTTAACATGACCATCCTATCTACACCCATTCCAAAAGCAAATCCACTGTAAACTTCAGGATCTATTCCACAATTTCTAAGTACCTGTGGATGAACCATTCCACATCCTAAAAGTTCTATCCATCCTTCTCCTTTACATACCCTGCAGCCTTTTCCATGGCATACAAAGCAACTAGCATCCATTTCTGCAGAAGGTTCTGTAAAAGGGAAATGATGAGGTCTAAATTTTGTACGTATGTCGTTTCCAAATAACTTTTTAGCAAATAGTTCAAGAGTACCTTTTAAATTTGCAAAAGTTATACCTTTGTCAACTACTAAACCTTCCATTTGATAAAATATAGGTGAATGAGTGGCATCCACTGAATCTGAACGATAAACTTTACCTGGAGATATCATCTTTATTGGAGGTTTTTGTTTTTCCATAGTTCTTACCTGTATTGGAGAAGTCTGAGTTCTAAGCACTACATTGTCATTTATATAAAAGGTGTCCTGTTCACCCCTCGCTGGATGATTTTTAGGTATATTAAGTGCTTCAAAGTTATAATAATCCTTCTCTACTTCAGGACCTTCTTCTATAGTAAATCCCATAGAAATAAATATCTGTTTCATCTCTTCTAGTGTTTGTTCTAGAGGATGACGCTTTCCTACAGTTTGCTTTATACCAGGCATAGTAATATCAATGGTTTCATTCTGCAGCTTTGCTTGTGTAGCACTTGATTTTATCTTTTTTGATGCCTCTTCTATAGCATTTTCCAGTGTACTCCTCACTTCATTGGCAAGCTTACCAATTGCAGGTCTTTCTTCTTTAGAAAGATCCTTCATGCCTCTAAGTATTTTTGTAAGTTCTCCCTTTTTACCTAGATATTTAACTCTTATATCCTCTATATCTAACTTTTTATTTTTTAATTCGCTAAAGGCATTTTCCTTTATTTGTTTTAATTCTTCTTTCATTTTAAACTCTCCTTTCACTACAATCTTTTTAATTTAAAACAAAAATAAAAAGCCCATCCCTCTAAGGGACGAACTTTGATCCGCGTTACCACCCAAATTGATACTATTAAAAAATAATATCCTCTTTGTATATTTTAACGATAATTAACCGCTGACTACTAATTATAATTTCACAGCCAGTACTCCAGGAGGAACTTCAATATATAATATTTTAAAAAAAGCTTTCAGCCCTGACTTTTTTTCTCTGATAAAAATCATATATCTACTTTCTCTTTCACAGTAAGTGTTCTTATTCAACTTTTATTATTTATCCGATGACTACCTGCTCTAAATGATATTAAGAATTCTGTTTATATCTTTAAATTTTACATATATATTTACATATTGTCAACATTAAATTAAATTTTGTCTTACTGCTTCGAACATCATTATGGACGCTGCTGCAGACACATTTAATGATTCAGCACCACCTGGCATTGGTATCTTTACCTTTATATCAGAAACATCCTGTATGGTTTTGCTAAGACCATTTGCTTCATTTCCCACTGCAATTATAACTTTTCCCTTTAAATTTGCACTATAAAAGTTAATATCCGTATCCAGAGAACTTCCTATCAACTTAAATCCATTTTTCCTGAGAAGTTCTACTTTTTTCAAGTCCTCATCATAGATTACGGGTACATGAAATATAGATCCCATTGTTGATCTCAATGTCTTCTCATTGTATATATCTACCGTTCCTTTTGTAATTATAACCCCTAAAGCTCCAGAAGCATGTGCACTTCTTATTATAGTACCCATATTGCCTGGATCTTGAATCTTATCTGCCAATACATAAAATCCATTTTGTTTTTTAACTTTCAACTCCCTGTTTTCCACTACTGCAGCTATTCCCTGGGGATTTTCAGTATTTACCATAGCCTTAAATACACCTTTTTCCATAAAATACACAGGAAAATGGCATTCAAAGTTTTCTTTTAACAAAAATTTTTCCCACTTATCTGTAAAGTCACTGCTTAGAAAAATTGAAGATATTTTGAAATCAGAATAAAGCGCCTCTCTTACAAACCTAAAGCCTTCTATTAAAAATTTGCCTTCTTGAACCCTATATTTCTTTTCCTTTAACTTTTTTACTTCTTTTATATGTGCATTATCTTTACTTTTAATTATATCCATAATAGTCCACCTTATTACGATAATTTGCCTATAAAAAAGTACAGCAAAATTATGCTGTACTTCTTATGTAATATAATATTATGCATTTAATTGTTTTTTAGCTACTTCAACTAATTCAGTAAATCCTTTAGGATCATTTATAGCTATTTCTGAAAGCATCTTTCTATTCATATTAATGCCTGCAGTCTTTATTCCATTTATAAACTTGGAATATGAAAGTCCATTCATTCTAGTTGCAGCATTTATTCTAGCTATCCATAACTTTCTAAAGTCCCTCTTCTTTAATCTTCTTCCTATATATGAATATCTTAGAGCCCTTAAAACTGTTTCATTAGCAGTTCTAAATAATCTACTTTTTCCGCCATAATAACCTTTTGCAAGCTTTAATATTTTTTTATGATGTTTACGAGCGTTTACTGCTCTTTTTACTCTTGCCATAGTAAAACCTCCTTTTAGAATCCTTCAATTATACGTAAGGCATTAATTTTTTCATAATTTTTTCTTGAGTTTCTGAAACAAGTCCTGCTTTTCTTAAATTTCTTTTAGTTTTTGCACTTTTCTTTGTAAGTATATGACTTTTAAAAGCTTTTGATCTCTTTAACTTACCAGTTCCTGTAATCTTAAATCTTTTTGCTACACTTCTTTTAGTTTTCATTTTTGGCATAATAAATTCCTCCTCTCAATTATGCTTTCTTTGCTGATAAAAACATTATCATGTTTCTTCCTTCAAACTTAGGTTGCCTTTCTATTACACAAACATCCTGAAGTTTAGAATGAAATATATCTAAAATTTTTTTACCTATAAAGGAATAATCAGCTTCCCTTCCTCTAAATCTTACAGTAACTTTAACTTTATCTCCTGCAAGTAAAAATTTTCTTGCATTTTTAGCTTTAATGGAAATATCATGTTCTTCTATTTTAGGGCTAAATCTAACTTCTTTTATGTTAACAACTTTCTGTTTTTTTCTAGCCTCTTTATCTTTTTTAACCTGCTCATACATAAATTTCCCATAATTCATAATTTTACAAACCGGTGGCTTTGCATTTGGAGATATCATAACCAAATCCAATTCCTTTTCTTCTGCAAGTCTTAATGCTTCTTTTGATGATATAATTCCCATTTGACTTCCATCATGTGAAATAACTCTTACTTCTTTTTCTACTATATCCTGATTTATAAGAAAACTTTTATTAATGATTTTCACCTCCTAGGTGGAATTTAACAAAGCATATAAAAAAGGACAGCTACCGCCGTCCTTTGAATACATCAATAATAAAGAATCCTTTTAACTAAGAAATCTTCATAACCTTACTGGCTGTGCCGTAAGGTGAGAAACGGCTAGTTTCTTCTTAACGAATTATATTATACTATTGTTATAGCTTATAGTCAATATATATTTTAAATATCACTTATTTTTTTATCTATTTCGTCTTTAAGTTTTGAAATGAAGTCATCTAGTGCCATAGTTCCCATATCTCCGCCTTTTCTGCTTCTTACAGATATAGTTTTATCTTTCATTTCTTTTTCTCCTAGTACAACCATATAAGGAACTTTCTGCATTTGAGCTTCTCTTATCTTATATCCTATTTTCTCATTTCTCATATCTGATTCTACTCTTATATCATTTTCCTTTAATTTTTCAACTACTTCATTTACGTAGTCATCTTGGGCATCAGTAATGTTCATTACTTCAACTTGTACTGGTGCAAGCCAAGCTGGAAATGCTCCTGCATAGTTCTCTATCAAAATTCCTATAAATCTTTCTATAGATCCAAATACAACTCTGTGGACCATAACTGGTCTGTGCTTTTCCCCATCTGCTCCAACATAAGTTAAATCAAATCTTTCTGGCATCTGGAAATCCAATTGAACAGTTCCACACTGCCAAGTTCTTCCTATGGAATCTTTTAAGTGGAAATCTATCTTAGGTCCATAAAAAGCTCCATCACCTTCATTTACTTTATAATCAAGTCCAGCAGCCTTTAATGCAGCCTTAAGACCTTCAGTTGCAGCTTCCCAATCTTCATCACTTCCCATAGAATCTTCAGGCCTTGTTGACAATTCAACAAAATACTCAAATCCAAATACTTTATAAAAGCTATCTATGAGTCTTATTACTTTTATTATTTCATCTGTCATCATATCTTTAGTCATAAATATGTGAGCGTCATCTTGAGTAAAGCATCTTACTCTCATGAGTCCATGAAGAGCTCCAGATTTTTCATGTCTATGAACAATTCCCATTTCACCATATCTTATAGGAAGGTCTCTATAAGAATGTATTTTGTTCTTATAAACAAGTATGGAACCAGGACAGTTCATTGGCTTTATAGCATAATCTTCATCATCTATTTTTGTAAAATACATATTTTCTTTATAATGATCCCAATGTCCTGATTGATGCCACAATTCTTCATTTAATATAATAGGAGTCATTATTTCATCGTATCCTGCTTTCTGGTGAACTTGTCTCCAGTAATTTTGAAGTTCATTTCTTATGATCATTCCCTTTGGATGGAAGAATGGGAATCCAGGTCCTTCTTCATGTATGCTGAAAAGATCAAGTTCTTTTCCAAGTTTTCTGTGATCTCTTTTTTTAGCCTCTTCTATCATTGTTAAATAATCTTTAAGGTCATTCTTTTTTTCAAAGGCAGTACCATATATTCTCTGGAGCATTTTGTTCTTTTCATTTCCTCTCCAATAAGCTCCTGCAATTGAAAGAAGTTTTACAACTTTAACTTTACCTGTCGATGGTACATGAGGTCCTGCACATAAATCTACAAAATCTCCCTGTTTATAAAAAGATATAATTTCATCTTCAGGCAAATCTTTTATAAGCTGAACTTTATAAGGCTCATTCTTTTCTTCCATTAACTTTATAGCTTCATCTCTTGGGAGTTCAAATCTCTCCAATTTTTCATTTTCTTTTATTATCTTATTCATTTCACCTTCAATTTTTTCAAGCAATTCCGGTGTAAATGAAAAATCAGCATCCATATCATAGTAAAATCCATCGTCTATAGAAGGTCCTATAGCTAACTTCACTTCTGGATACAATCTTTTAATTGCCTGTGCAAGTATATGAGATCCAGTATGCCTCAATATCTTTTTTCCATCTTCATCTTCAAATGTCAAAATTTCAAGCTTACAATCTTCATTAATTTCCTTGTTAAGTTCTTCTACTTTACCATTTATTTTAGCTCCTAGAGCCTTTTTACCAAGTGAAGTGCTTAATTTTGCTGCAATATCAGCTACTTTTAATCCTTTTTCTACTTCAAGTTCTTTTCCATCTTTTAAGATTATCTTTATCATATTTACTCCTCCTCATATAGTTAGTTTTATACTGAATTTATCCGATGACTACCTGCTCTAATACTCCTAACTCAAAGTGGGAATAAAGAGCAGATACGTCCCTGGATAACAATTTCTAAGCATCAGGTGGAATTAAAACTCCACCTGATGCCAAGAACTTTGTTTATCTTCAAACAGTACTTGAAACTTAAAATTAAGCAATAAAAAAACTCTCCCACAAAATGGGGCGAGTATTATCACGGTTCCACCCAAATTAATAGCATTAATCTTTTATAAAACAAATAAATAATACTGCAAAAAACACACTACACATTATATGTAAATTAAAACTTTTTCACAATTACTTATAGATTAAGCTGCCTGCTTTAATTAAAAAATTAAAAGCAACACGCTATTATCTTTGAATCCATAACGTAGATTAGCGGGAAATACTTACTTAATTTCAGTATACAACTCAAAGGTGGTATTCAATAAATCTTGCCTAAAGGATATTTCAGCTTAAAATCCTTCTCTCTTAAGGTAATTGACTTACTTACTTTTCCTTTTCATGGCCTTTATCCTATTTGAGCTTATTATATTATTCTATAATGGGTATGTCAATATAAGAATATAAATTTTTTTATTCTATATGATTGAATTGTGATAATGTCTTAGTATACCGCATTTGATTATGTCCCAAATAAATAAGTTTATAGTATAATAAAACCTCATGACTAAGAAGTGAGGTGGACAAAATCAGAAAGGTAGTTTTAACAATGAATGAGAATGCAAAATATAACATAATCAAGAAATTAGTAGAGAGCAATGGTAACAAGCAAAGAGCTGCTGTACAGATTAACTGTACTGTTAGGCACATTAACAGAATGATTAAAGGGTATAAAGAGCAGGGAAAAGCCTTTTTTATACATGGAAATCGTGGTAAAAAACCTGTCCATGCTTTAGATAATTCTACAAAACAGACTATTGTTGACTTATATCGAACAAAATATGAAGGCACCAATTTAACTCATTTTTCAGAACTCTTAAAAGAATTTGAAGGAATCAAAGTTTCATCAAACACTATACGTTCCATCCTTTTGCAGGAATTCATCCTGTCTCCTAAGGCAAAACGTTCTTCTAAGAAGGCTCTATACACTAAACTTAAAGATATGCAAAAATCTACAAAGTCAAAAAAGCAGGCTAGTGTTATTCAAAGTTCTATTCTTGCTATCGAAGATGCTCATCCTAGGCGTCCGAGATGTGCCTACTTTGGAGAAATGCTTCAGATGGATGCTTCTCTTCATCCTTGGTTTGGTGGAGAAAAAAGTCAGCTTCATATAGCTGTAGATGATGCCACAGGTGCTATTGTAGGTGCTTATTTCGATGTTCAAGAAACGCTAAATGGATATTACCATGTACTTGAGCAAATATTGAAAACCTATGGTATTCCTTATATGTTTTACACCGATAGGCGTACAGTTTTTGAGTATAAACAAAAGAAATCCCCTTCTATCGAAGAGGACACTTTTACCCAATTCGGTTATGCCTGCAAGCAGTTAGGAATTGAGATTAAAACCAGCAGCATTCCACAAGCCAAGGGGCGTGTGGAACGAATGTTTCAAACACTGCAATCACGACTTCCTATCGAATTGCGTTTAGCTGGTATAAGCACGATTGAGCAGGCAAATGAATTTTTAAATTCCTACATAAAAAAATTCAATGCTCGATTTGCTTTACCTGTTGATAATATCAAATCTGTATTCGAAACGCAACCTGATATTGAGAAAATCAATTTAATTCTTGGTGTACTTGCTAGTAGGAAAGTAGACAATGGGAGTTGTGTAAAATACAATAAAGGATATTATCTTCCAGTAGATGCTAATGGTCACCCAGTATATTACCATAAAGGTACCTGCGGTATAGTAATAAAGGCATTTAACAATGATCTATATTTTTGTGCAAACGAAAAAGTTTATGCACTTGAATTGCTTCCGGATCATGTTCCTTCATCAAAAAATTTTGATCTTGCGAAGACCTCAAAAACTCCAAAGAAACACTATATACCGCCGATGAGTCACCCATGGAAGCAGGCTTCATTTGAACATTATTGCAATAAGCAGGCTCATAGACAAAAAGAAAACATAGCTTAAAGAACTAAAAAGCCCTTTTACTTAAAAAACTTTAAGTTGATGGATGTGTTTGCTATACCTAAAAATAATGTTATAAGCGTAACAAAGCACCAGCTATTGCTGGTGCTAATAATTAAAACTTTTTGGGACATTTTCAAAATTAGTTGACATATAAGAATATAAATTTTTTTATTCTATAGTTGTCCAATTTTATCGTATACGAAAATTTAAGTTAAGAATTAATAATGAAAAATTAATAGTGAAGGATGATTTTTAGCTGCCGCAAAAAATCTTTAAATTTATATAACTAATCAATATTTCGCTTTAGCGAAATGAGTGATGAAAAGCTTAATCAAATATTTTTTGTAGTATAGCGAAAAAAAATCCACATTAACTATTAATTCTTCATTCTTAACTATTAATTAAAAATATCTACACTCTATTTAAACTATTTTTTATAGTCTTACAGATACTGCAGTTGTTACAAAATTGTACTTTATGCGTAAACACTTTTTTAATAGTATCAATAAGTTCTGTATTTTTACAATTTTCCACACAGTGAATAACTACTTTTTCAGGTGAGTTAGTTATAAGTGCACTTATTAAAATATCATCAGAATAATTATCACTTCCATATTTTAATTCCGTTAAATCCCTAAAAAAACTATCTGTTATTTCTTCTCCTTTTTTATTCTTTATAATATAACTTCCATCATTATCAATAATTATATTCACATAATCTATTTTGCTCTCTTGAATATCCACAAAATACTTTAAAAGTTTTATAAATTCATCGTATTCTTTTTCTACCATATATTTTTCCACTACTTTATCAACTATAACTTCTAAATCATTGAAAATCTCTTTTCTCCTAAAAGTTATGAAACCATCTACGTTTATTTCCTTATTTTCAGCCATACAATCTGATATTTTATTCAAAATATCGTTCTTTTTATTTATACAGTAAATAGAATTTTCATCTATAATTGTGCTTCTTCCCTTTAATACTTCCATGCTCTTTTCTCCGATTTTCTCTAAATCTTCATATTTTAAAAAGAAATACGTATCTGATAAAAAAAGCATAGCATCTTTTTCATAAAATTCATCTACTAATATATTATAAATTATATTTGAAACACACATATTAAATATATTCATAAGTTTATCGCTAATTTCCCCATCACAAAATACTTTAAGGAAGTGAGTACCCTTTTCAATATTTTCATATACTCCAATGAGTACATTCTTATTTTTAAAATATTCTTTTAAATCTCTTATTCCCTGGATTATACACTCTCTTTCTTTACTATATACCATAGTCAATAACAGCACCTCTCAACACTCCCTTCCAAAATAGTATGTGTCTAAAATAAATCTATATTCAAATTTCTATTGTCAAATATCGACAGCCAAATTCTCCAAAAATGTCCAATAAAAAATCAATTTATCCTATTACTACCTACTCTAATACTCCAAAGCACTCTGTGAAAGCGACTATCACTAAGAACCATGTTAATAAGTACCAATTGGAGTCAAAACTCCATCTGATGCCAAGAACCATGTTTATCAATGAATCTTAATTAGTGGGAGTATTACAGTAGATAGTCATTAAATAAAATTTTTACAAATATTTTTAATACACAAGTATTGACAATATACATATATCAAGATATAATATTAGTTGTTGTGACAATATTGTCGTAAGGGCGCATAGCTCAGCTGGGAGAGCATCTGCCTTACAAGCAGAGGGTCACAGGTTCGAGCCCTGTTGTGCCCACCAATTTATAAACTATTACTTCTTTATAGTGTAGTTTATAGATATTCGAGGTAATGTATTGTCTTTGGCCAGATAGCTCAGTCGGTAGAGCAGAGGACTGAAAATCCTCGTGTCCCTGGTTCGATTCCTGGTCTGGCCACCAGATTTAAAACGTGCGGGAGTGGCTCAGTGGTAGAGCGTCACCTTGCCAAGGTGAACGTCGCGAGTTCGAATCTCGTCTTCCGCTCCAGTAATGGCGCTATAGCCAAGTGGTAAGGCAGAGGTCTGCAAAACCTTTATCTCCAGTTCAAATCTGGATGGCGCCTCCATAAAAAGTAGTCTATATTAATAGGCTACTTTTTTTATTACATGAAGAGTCTTATAATACAGCTAAAATTCAATTATTTATCCTATATTAACCTTCTCTGTATTTCATACACATCCATGAGAAACTTCCCCTCCTATACTATGTGGTTTATTTGTATCATGTATTCCAATGTTTTTCTTGGATTCCTCAACTCTAATTATCGATGCATTAGTGAAAAGCAAAATAAGCCTCCACTTTACTAGTGTTTTATTTCATAATGAAAATATGCATATATAAAAAGTGGAATAATTTTATGAATTAGAGTACAATTCAAATAAATAAATATATAGATTGGAAGTGAAAATTTGAATAGTATATCAAAAAATGTTAGTTCTATAGAACTTTCAGGCATTAGAAAATTTTATAACAAATTAGTTAACTACCCGGATGCCATATCTTTAACCTTAGGTCAGCCTGATTTTAATGTACCTAAAAAAATTAAGGCAACCATGATACAATCTATTGAAGAAAACAAAACGGGATATACCTCAAATGCTGGAATTATAGAACTCCGAGAAGAAATATCAAAATATCTTGCGAATTTAAACATACATTACACTGCAGAAGAAACCTGTATTACCATAGGTGGAAGTGAAGCTTTAATGGATGTATTTGCAACTCTTGTAAATACAGGTGACAAAGTATTGATACCAACTCCTGCCTATCCTGCTTATGAAAGCTGTGTAAAAATTTTAGGTGGAAGTGTAATAAACTACAGTTTAAACCATGACTTTTCTATTAATTTTGACAGTTTAAAAAAAATATTAGAGAAGGAAAGGCCTAAATTAATAGTTCTCTCCTATCCTTGTAATCCAACAGGCGCTATTTTGTCTAAAGAAGACAGTACTAATTTATTTAATTTACTGAAAGAAAATGATGTATTAGTGTTAAGTGACGAAATATATGCTTCATTGTGCTTTGAAAAAGATTATTACTCTATTGCACAATACAAAGAAATAAAAGATAAAGTTATTTTAATAGGTGGTTTTTCCAAAATGTTCTCAATGACAGGTCTTAGAATAGGCTATGTATGTGCAAACACATACTTTATGAATGAGATAATAAAAGTGCACCAATACAATGTATCCTGTGCTCCTTCCATTTCTCAATGGGGAGCTTATGAAGGTTTAAAAAGCTGTATGGAAGATGTAAACTACATGAAGTCTAAATTTATGGAAAGAAGAAATTATGTTTTCAACAGGTTAAAATCTCTGGGATTCGAGGTAAACCTACCCAAAGGTGCTTTTTACATATTTCCATCAATAAAAAAATTTGGTATGAACAGCAATGATTTCTGTGAAAAACTTCTAAAAGAAGGTGGTGTAGCCATAGTACCAGGTTCAGCTTTTGGACCAGGTGGAGAAGATCATGTTAGAATATCCTATGCCTACAGTATGGAAGAACTTAAATTGTCCCTATCAAAAATAGAAAGATGGTTAGACACTTTAAAAATATAAACCATCCATATCTTTCCACTATTAATTGTAAATTATTTAAAAACATATATACACTTTAAAAGGGCTGACTCACTAATTAATTAGCGTGTTAGCCCTTTGTATTATTTACCATCAATTACATTTTCCATAGAATAAAAGCCCTTTTCTCTATTATACATAAACTCACAAGCATGAAGTGCTCCTACAGCAAAAACTTCTCTTGAAATAGCAGTATGCTTTATCTCAATAGTCTCACCCTGGCCTGCAAATATAACTTCATGTTCTCCTACTATAGTCCCACCTCTTACGGCATGAATACCTATTTCATTATGAACTCTCTTCCTAATTCCTTCTCTTCCATTTACATAGTCAACTTTTTCTGGTATAGAATCCTTTATTGTATCTGCTAAAAGTAATGCTGTTCCACTTGGAGCATCCACTTTTTGATTATGGTGTTTTTCTATTATCTCTATATCAAAGTTTTTATATAAAAGAGCACTTACATCTTTTAATACTTTATTTATGACATTTATACCTATAGACATATTGGCAGATCTAAAAATTGGAATAGACTTTGAGGCTTCCTGAATTTTTTTAACTTGTTCTTCACTATATCCTGTAGTACAAAATATAATTCCTATATTATGTTTTGTACCATATTCTAGAAGTGAATCCAAGGAATCCGGTCTTGAAAAATCTAATATTACATCTCCTTCTACATTACAGTCCAATACATTGGTAAACACAGGAAATGATGATTTTTCATCCTTCTTATCTATTCCTGCAGATATGGATAAATGTGGGAAATTCTCTACTAAATTGGTTATTACTTTTCCCATTCTACCATTACATCCACTTAGTATAATTTTAATCATTTAAACCTCTCCTCAAATTATTTAATAATCATTAATTACAAAATTACATATTGATCAACGTGAAAGAAATTAATCTTTCACGTTAAATTAAAGAAAGTTAGCTTTCATTTTACACAATAATTCAAATAGACTTGCTTTTTATTTCAAAAGTCCATAGTTTTTAAGTTCTGATTTTAAAATATCCAAATTTTCCTGGGACATATCACAAAGTGGAAGTCTTAAATTTCCAACATTCATATTCAAAACGTTCATGGCAGTTTTTATAGGTATAGGATTTGTTTCTATGAACATAGTATTCATAAGTGTAAGAGCATTTAATTGCACCTTTAGCGCTTCTTTTACATTGCCTTCTAAAAATAGCTTACACATATTATGCATATCTTTAGGAATAATATTTGCAAGAACAGATATAACTCCTAGTCCTCCTAAAGACATTATAGGAACTGTCTGATCATCATTTCCAGAATATAAATCAATATCATCCCCGCATAGAGCTTTCATTTTAGCAATTTGACTTATATTCCCACTAGCTTCTTTAACAGCTGCCACATTATCTAATTTGCATAATTCTTTTAAAGTTTTAGGCTGTATATTTAATCCTGTTCTTCCAGGTACATTATATACTACAATAGGAGTTTTTATAGCTGAAGACACCGCCTTAAAATGCTCTATCAATCCCTTTTGTGTAGTTTTATTATAATAAGGTGTGATTACAAGGACTCCGTCTACTCCTATACTTTCTGCCCATTTGCTCATGTTTACGGCAGATTCTGTACAATTACTGCCTGTACCTGCAATAACTGGTATTCTCTTATTAACAGTATCTACTGTAAATTTTATTGTATCCTTTCTTTCCTTTTCAGTCATAGTGGAAGCTTCACCTGTAGTTCCACAAATTATTATTGCATCTGTACCTGATTCTATTTGCCATTCAAGCAATTCTTTTAATTTATCAAAGTCCACCCCATTATCATTAAATGGGGTAATAATAGCTACCCCTGAACCTTTAAATAAGCTCATTAAAAACACCCCTTCTCAATTGAAATTTAATATGCTTATCATATTTTAAAATGTATTATTATTTATCCTTAACTATGCATTCTGCTATTTGAACAGCATTAGTAGCAGCGCCTTTTCTTATGTTATCTGCTACAACCCATAGATTTAATCCATTATCTACGCTAAAGTCCCTTCTTATTCTTCCTACAAATACTTCATCTTTTCCTGCTGCCTCTACTGGCATTGGATATACTAAATTGTCCACATCATCTTTTAACACTACTCCAGCAGCATTCTTGTACAATTCAAAAATATCCTCTATTTTAAAGTCTTTTTTAAGTTCTACATTTATACTTTCACTATGAGAATAAGTTACTGGTACTCTTGCTGTAGTAGCTGTAACTCTCAAAGTATCATCATGTAATATTTTTCTTGTTTCGTTTACCATTTTCATTTCTTCTTTAGTGTATCCATTTTCCAAAAATACATCTATATGAGGAAGTATATTCCCTGCTATTGGATAAGGAAATTTCTTAGGTGCATTTCCCTTGTATCCTTCTAGTAAATCATTATATCCTCCCATTCCAGCACCAGATACAGCCTGATATGTAGAATATACAATTCTTTCTACTCCATATTTGTCATAAAGAGGTTTAATTGCTACTATGGCTTGTATAGTTGAGCAATTAGGATTTGCAATTATACCTTTATTCCATTTTATATCCTCTGGATTTACTTCAGGAACTACCAAAGGTACCTCTTTATCCATTCTCCAAGCACTACTATTATCTATAACTACTGCACCGTATTTTGAAAATATAGGTGCAAATTTAAGGCTTACACTTCCACCTGCTGAGAAAAGAGCAATATCTATTTTTTTATTTTTTATATTATCTTCTTTTAATTCCTCTACAGTATAATCTTTATCTTTAAATTTTAATATTTTTCCACTTGATTTAGCAGATGCAAACAAATACAATTTTTCTATTGGAAAATCTCTTTCTTCCAGCACATCTATAAATTTTCTTCCTACCATTCCAGTACATCCAACTACTGCCACGTTACAACTCATTTTAATATTCCTCCTAAAAATTTTATAATATAAATTGATTAAATATTTAAATTTAAGATCTATTATTAAATATAATACCATGATATCTTAATAAAGATAACCTATTTAATTTTAAATATATCTTACTAAATATTTTACACTAAACTTTTGAAATATGTTCATAGAAATAAATATTATTGAGAATTAAAAATAACGCATGCTTTATACTTCTTAATTAATTATATGAAATATGTAATGCACCTTATAATAAAATTAATTGTTTTCGTTTAAAAGTCAAATAATTATTCTAATTGCGAAGCTTATTTGATTACCATATTATTCCTATAGTTACGTTCACATCATTGAAATTTCTCCTTTAAATATATATTATATTTAGAATATATACTATAATTATTATAGTATGTATAAATCTCGCTTTTGGGGTAAAAATAATCTATAGTAAAAGTGGGAGGATGGTATCAATGTCAAAAACTCCATTAAAAAAAATCATAAAGGCAAAATTGAAATCAAACAGAGAGCTTACAGAAGCTGAAAAACTCAGAGAAAAATTAAAATATGAAATAGCTGAAGAACTAGGATTAAAAGAGAAAGTTGCTTCATTTGGCTGGAGCAGTTTAACAGCTGAAGAAACTGGAAGAATTGGCGGCATGATGACTAAGAAAAAAAAGGAGCTAAATATACCTAAAAATGAAAGTCTAATAAAACATAGTAAAAGCAAAGACAAACAATAAATTTGACTTATACCTTAAAAATATATAATATTAATTGATAAATACAATTTTACCTTTTTTAATTTTAATCACCTATAAAAATACCTGTAAGAAGGGAGTTAAAGACCGCTATGAAAATTTCATAACGGAAATGCAAATGAACTGCTATGGAAAATTTGCTCATATATATGACAATCTAATAAACAGCGATATAGATTACAGCACATGGGCTAAAAAAATTATGAACATATGTGAAAAATTAAATATAGATAGAAAAAATTATCTGGATTTAGCTTGTGGTACAGGTAATATGACAGAAAAGTTAGCACTTTATTTTAAAAATACCTGGGCAGTAGATTTATCCAGTGAAATGCTATCAGAAGCAGATATAAAGCTTAGAAACAGTGGACTAAAAGTAAACTTTATATGTCAAGACATAACTAATTTCAAGTTAAACAAGAAATTCAATCTCATAACTTGCTGTCTTGATTCTACAAACTATATATTAAAAGAATCAGAATTACAAAGTTACTTTAAAAGTGTGTCCAATCACTTAGAAAACAATGGAATATTCCTATTTGATATAAATTCCTATTACAAAATTACAAATATACTAGGTAATAATACCTATACTTACGATGATGAAGATATTACCTACATATGGGAAAATTATTTAGAAGATGACATTGTGGACATGTACCTCACATTTTTTATACGTCATGAGAATTTTTATAAACGATTTGATGAAAACCATCGTGAAAGGGCTTATACTTGTGAATATATAGAATCCACATTGAAAAATTGTGGATTTAAAATTATAAACAAATTGGACAACTACAGTGATAAAACTGTAACTGATATTTCTGAAAGAATATCATATATAGTAACTAAACTTTAATACACATATGATTAGGAGATGAAAATTAAATGATAGATAAATTAATAAGAGCTACAGCTAAAGATGATAACATTCGAATAATAGCAGCCTCTACTACAAACCTAGTAAATGAAGCTGTTAAAATCCACGAATGTGCCCCTACAGCTGCAGCAGCCTTTGGAAGAATGCTTACTGCAGGAAGCCTTATGGGGGCAATGTTAAAATCACCTAAAGATAGCTTATCCATTATAATTTCAGGAGGCGGTGAAGCTAAAGGTATATCTGTAACTTCTTATGCTGACTGTCATGTAAAAGGATATATAGGAAACCCTCTTGCAAATTTGCCACCAAATAGTAAAGGAAAACTAGATGTAGGTGGAATCATAGGAACTAATGGAAATTTAACCGTAATAAGAAATATGGGACTTAGAGAACCTTACTCCAGTAAAATTCCCATACAAACTGGAGAAATAGGAGATGATCTAGCTTACTACTTTACAGTTTCAGAGCAAACTCCATCTGCAGTAGCCCTTGGAGTTCTCGTAGATGTAGATTTAAGTATAAAGGCCTCAGGAGGATTCATAATTCAGATGCTTCCTGGAGCAGAAGATCTACTTGCAGACTTAGTCACATATAGATTACAGGAAATTCCACCTATATCAAATATGTTAGCTAAGGGCATGAGTATTTCACAAATATTAAATGATATATTTAAGGATATGGGATTAAATATATTAGATGAACTAACACCTACTTATAAATGTGATTGTTCAAGAGAAAGAGTTGAAAAAGCTCTTATAAGCATAGGCACAAAAGATTTGGAGGAAATTTATAATGAAGGAAAAACTGAAGAATTAAAATGTAACTTTTGTAAGACATCCTATAAGTTTACCCATGAACAAATAGGTGAAATTCTTAAAAACTCCACAAAAAAATCCTGATATTAAGTATAAATTATCTACATACTTAAACTTTTATATGTTATAATTTGCTTAAAAAACTAAAAACGTAGTTATGCCTACTATAAAAGACTAAAATTTATTCATTATAAATAAAATGGAAAGGATGATTTAAAATGGAAGCAAAATACGATCTTACAGATCCATACCAAATAGCAAAGTATATAAAAGAGGCTAAAAAATCTACTCCAGTTAAAGTTTACCTTAAAGGTGACATGTCAAATTGTGATTTAGGCAGTATAGAAAATTATAATAGCGGTGATTTTTACATTCTCTTTGGTGAAAGCGATGAAATATCAAAATTTTTAGAAGAAAATAAAGATAAGATCAATCAATTTAGAATAGAACAGGACAGAAGAAACTCAGCCATCCCACTTGCTGATTTAACAAACATGAATGCCAGAATTGAACCTGGTGCTATTATAAGAGATAAAGTTAAAATAGACAAAAATGCAGTAGTAATGATGGGGGCAGTTATAAACATAGGTGCAGAAATAGGTGAAGGCACTATGATAGATATGAATGCAGTAGTAGGTGCTAGAGGAAAACTTGGTAAAAATGTTCACTTAGGTGCTGGAGCTGTAGTAGCTGGAGTTTTAGAACCACCTAGTAAATCACCTTGTGAGATAGGTGACAATGTACTTATAGGAGCTAACTCAGTAATCTTAGAAGGAGTAAAAATTGGAACTGGCTCTGTAATCGCAGCAGGTTCAGTAGTAACAGAAGATATACCTGAAGGAGTTGTAGCTGCTGGAAGTCCAGCAAAAATAGTAAAATCAGTAGATGATAAAACTAAAGGCAAAACTAAAATTTTATCAGATTTAAGAAAATAATTTACCTGCAAAATACAGGGTATAACCTCCTTAAATTTCAAGGACAAGGTCTATACCCTGTAAATACAGATTCTGTTTATCCGATGACAAGAACTCTGTTTATGATATACGCTTATCGCCTATGTTATTCCCTAAGCTATTTTCATCTTCATTTTTAGGCTGTTCTTTTTCCTCTTTTCCTTGCATTTCTTCTTGAGTTTTTTCATTATCTCTATTAACTTTTTCCATTTTAGATATAGAAACTTCATACGCTATTTTCTTTATAATTTCAGTATCCGATATCTTTTTTTGATATTCTCTACTCTGCAATCTTCCCCAAACCCTTATATTGTCACTTACTTTTAATGACTTACAGAACCTAGAATTTCTTCCCCAAGCAATAGTAGGTATGTAATCAGACTTATTATAAGCCCTGTTTACAGCTAGAAGCATATCTGAGATTTCTCTGCCAAAGGGAGTTGTCCTATAAACTGGCTCCTTACATATAAATCCATCAAGAAAAATTTGATTTGGATTTTTACTTCTTTCAGTACAAAAATCTATATTTCTTGCAAATACAGTTAATATCAATCTGTTTGCCCCATCCACAAATTTATTGTAGGACCTAAGTTGTCCTTCTATTATTACATCAGTTCCAACTTTGATATCCATTCCCCCTATAAGTCTCTCTGAAATTGTAATGAATAGTATATCTTTACTTTCACTTAATCTAGGAACCTCAATATTAAAGGTGTAAAAACCCTCTCCATACATTTCGTGGCTAAATTGTAATTCTGAAACTACTGTACCTTCAAGATAGATCTTATTGTTTAACATTAAATTGTCCATCATAAACCCCTCTTTCCCTTAGTTTTAAATGTTTCACTATCATATAGTTATTCATCAAAAAACAAAAATATACTTATAATTTAGCTTAAAGTCATAAATGTTTTATTTTTGATCAAATCACAAATGCACTTGTCTTCCATAAGACCTATAGTTATAGCTACTACAGCTGCGTAAAGTTCATCAATATCTCTAAGTACCATATTAACTGGAATTTCCTGAGCTTCAATTACCCTTTTTTCCTCATATATAATATCCCTTTGGAGGCAATATACAAATCCACTAGAATAATCTAAACTCGATATAGTAACCGTATTCTTACTTCCCAGTCCATAGGTTATGATGCAACCGGATATATCTACATTATTTTTCTTTTTATTTATTAAATCCATATTTACAAAACAATAATCTCCATCTAAAACTTTGTATCTCGCATCTACAGAATTTAGTACTACATAATTTACCTTTCTATTAGTACTATTGTCTGTAAAAGTGCAGTAGTTTAAATCCATTAAATCAAGAAGCTCTGCCAAATACCTCTTAAACTGGGCGTTAGTTTCAATAATTTCTATAGATTGCATCTTTATTACCTCCCGTTAAAATATATGTTTTAAAATTATTTTAAACAGGATATTTTTTTTTATACTATTTTGTAAATTGTAATCCAATCATTGACACTTACCCTCATTGCCATTATAATACATATTTATTGTGTTTTTCAATAACTGTTTAATATAAGCCATATTAATTTCTCATCTGCTTTCCGTCATAGTCCATTTTATAGTTATCTTTATATATCAAATCTCCTACCTTAACAAACTTGTATCCTTTTTCCTTTAAGTTTACTATTATCCTTTCTAAATTAAATGGTGTATACTTTGCACTATTATGAAATAGTACTATAGAACCAGGTTTTGTACTTTTTATAACCCTGTTGTATTCAAGATCTGCCCCCTGCTCTTTCCAGTCTATACTATCTACATTCCATTGAATACAGTAATATCCTGAGTTCTTTACTGTATCTATTACATCGTCATTATAAGACCCTTCAGGACATCTAAACAATTTTGTTCCACTTCCTGTTATATTTCTTATTTTAGCTTCATTTATATTTATATCTTCAATAATCTTATCTCTAGATATTTTTGTCATATTAGGGTGCCTATTTGAATGATTTCCTATTTCGTGTCCTTTATTATATATCTCCTTTAGTTTATCCGGATTTCTATCAACCCAATCCCCTACTACAAAGAATGTAGCTTTTATATTATGTTTATCCAGCACATTTAATATTTTATCAATGTATTCATCTCCTAAACTAACATCAAAGGTTATAGCAATTTTTTTATCTTTTGTGTCAACACAATAAATGGGTAATTTCCTATTTACTCTTGCAAATGCCCCTTCATATCTATAATTTGCAAATAATGATACGCCAATAGCTATAAGCAATAATATAGATACCATAAATATTTTTTTTATACACTTTGATTTCAATTTTTACCTCCACAATATATTTATTTCATAATTTTATATAGTATTTTATAACAACAAATATTACAACATTCAAAAAATTTATTGTAGATATATTACATTCAAAAATATGCATTCAAAAATTTTATACAATTATGCTATAATATACATATATATTATTTTAGTATTCTTAATTCAATGGAGAGGATTTTAAATGTTTGAAAACACTTTAGAACTAGCAGAAAATAAATTACTTCTGCTTTACATATTTAAAAAAATCAAGTTTCCTATTTCCAATAATCAAGTAACCGAAGTCATACTGGAAAATGACTTCATAAATTATTTTACTCTTCAGCAATATTTAAATGAACTTCTATCTTCTAATTTTATCAAGCAGATAGATTCTCAAAATAACCATAAATTTATAATTACAAAAAAAGGCATAAAGGTGTTGTCCCTCTTCGGAAATAGAATTTCCAAAGATAAAATAAATATATTAGACAACTATATAGACGAGCATTTTAATGACATAAAAAGTAAAATTTCAGTAAATGCAAATTATACAACTAAACATAAAAACAGTTTTATGGTAAATTTAAAAATATCAGAAAGTAATTCCACTTTAATGAACTTAAAACTAAATGTGGACTCTAAAAAAACTGCCCAAAAACTATGTGAAAAGTGGGAAAAAAACTTTTCAGAAATTTATTATAAAATAGTTGAATTACTTATGGACGATTAAAAATTTATTTTACAACCATACCTGTAGGTTCTCCACCTATAGGTATACATTTTTTATTCTCATCTTTTAAATTTACCTTTATTAATAAATTGTCATAATTATCACCCACATATAAACTTCCCCTTCGCTTTAATACACTTGCAGGCATACCCCCTACAATCAACCTCTTTTTCTCCTTATAGTTATTTATATCCAAAACACTTATTGTACCATCTCCAAAATTGGATACAAAACAGTATCTACTGCTGCAGTATATGTCTACTGGCGAATTTCCCACAATAATTCTATTTATAATTTTATAGTTTTTAAGTGATAATATGGCTATACTTCCCCTGAACTCCGAGCCTATATTACTTTCACAGATAAGTATATGCTGTCCATCCACTGCAAACACAGCCTTAGTAGGATAGCATCCTACTCTTATGTTAGCTATACGTTCGTTTTTTTTACAGTCTATTAAGGTTATGCTATCATCTTCCATATTAGATATTACTAGCAGTTTCCTTTCCTTATTCAAACATATACTATAAGGAAGATTTCCGCAGGGAACTTCTTCAACCACTCTTCTCATATTAAGATCAAAAACAAGCAGACTGTTTAAATCACTGCATATTATATATGCATTATTTTTATAGGTAATAATATCATTGCAGCATGCCCCAACATAATAAGTTTCTTCCTGAATTTCATTTTTTATATCTATTACAGATATACTGTTATTATATTTGTTTGCCGTTATAAGTTTAGAATCATTTAAACATACACCATGAGGTCCAACTCTATAGGTCATGTCCTCAGATTTTAAATGTATTCTAGTTTCTTCATGAAAATCATCCAAATTCACCTTTGATACCGTATCAGAAGAAGTGCTACATATATAAAGATACTCCAACACACCATCGCCCCCTTACAACTATAATATGAATGTTAGCTAAAATAGGTAATACTAATTAATTAATTTATTTTGTTGTATATTAACTTTATATTCTATATAATTATTTTATTAATACATTATTTTATATGAAACAAGGTGATGAAATGTACAGTTATATAACAAATGGAGTTTGTTCAAGTCAGATAAATTTTGATGTTGTAGAAAACAAACTTAGAAATGTAAATTTTGTAGGAGGATGTGATGGAAACTTACAAGGTATATCAAAATTAGTAGAAGGAATGGATGTAGCTGAAGCTGTTGAAAAATTAGAGGGAATTTCCTGCAGTGGAAAAGGAACTTCCTGTCCTGATCAATTTGCAACTGCCCTTAAAAAATTAGTTTTAAGCCGTAAGTAAAAAATTTATTTAACATATAGATCTTCTAAACAAAAAATCAACTTATTCTACGGATATTTTTTGCAACCTTCAGTTCATTATTGTAAAAATATGCCTACGTATAAGTTGATTTTTAAGTTAGAATGCCCATATAAATCTAAATCTATATAAGATTTCTAATTGAAATTTAATCTTATACGTAAAAGTAATGACAAAATTGAAAGCACCTTTAAAAACTTTTCCATAAGTCTTAGCGAGGCATTTTAGAAAATCTTAGGAGCTTAGATATGTTTGAGGTACGAGTTTATCTGAGGTTCTTAGATTTTCAAAATGCCAAGCTTTAGACTTGTCAAAAGTTTTTATGGTGCTAAAATTTGTCATTACATGCTTTGTATAAGTTAACTTTCAATCTAGAAACTCTATAGTGATTATTTGCTTTTATTGTGCTTTCTTATAATTTTTCTCATGTCGCCTATCATATAAAGAGAACCAGATATTAATAAGATATCATCTTCGCTGCAGTAGGAAAGTGCCTTTTCGTAAGCCTCTTCATAACTATCCAAGGCTTCACATTTGGAGTTATATTTTTCTATGACACTTTTTAACTCTTTTGAATTTTCAGCTCTTGTATTGTTTGGGGTAACGGCTATTACCCTCTCCGCTAAAGGAACAATAGTTTTTACCATTACTTCAACTTCTTTATCCGCTAGTATACCCAGTATAAGTATCATCTTATTGTAGTTAAAATAGGTGCACAAGTTTTTCCTCAGCATGGAAATTCCTTCTCTATTGTGTGCCCCATCTATTACAACTAGTGGCTTACGATGCATTACTTCAAGTCTTCCAATCCACTTCACATTAGAAAGTGCTTTTAATATAGTCTGCTTATCTATATGAAATCCATATCTAGACAATTCCTCTATAGCAAATAGGGCACAAGCACAATTTGTAAGCTGATGTCTACCTAAAAGAGATAACTCAATATGGTAATCTTCTTTTTTTGTATGTACCTTTATCTTTTGCACATATTCTTTACTGTTATTGTTGATTTTTTCCTGATCTTCAGACTCTACACAATCACAAGGAACCTTTATAAGTGTGCTTCCCCTTTCACTGCATACCTTTTCTATAGCTTCTTCTGCCTCTTTTTCTTCAGGATAAAGTATTACGGGTATACCCGGCTTAACTATTCCTGCCTTTTCATGAGCTATCTTAGCCAAAGTATCACCTAGTATCTGCATATGATCATAGCTTATAGAGGCAATTATGCTAAGTAATACTCCTCCATCTTCTTCTTTTGAAAATGGTTCCATAACATTTGTAGCATCAAGTCTCCCTCCAAGACCCACTTCAATTATGGCTATATCAACTTTCTTTTCATAAAAATAATAGAACATTGCACAGGTAATTATTTCAAATTCAGTAGGATTTTCATATCCAAGCTTGATAACCTTTTTAACAGTTTCTGATACCTTGGTTACTACCCTGCTCAAATCATCTCTAGGTATGTTAGTACCATTTATCTGGATTCTCTCTTCAAATACCTCTAAATAAGGTGAAGTGTACATACCTACCTCAAATCCAGCTTGCATTAGTATTCTGTTTATCATTGCAGTAATAGAGCCCTTACCATTGGTACCTGCCACATGTATTGTCTTTATTTTCTTCTGTGGGTTACCTAAAAGCTCCAGCATTTTTTGTGTTCTATCAAGTCCGTAGTTACTCCCGAACTTAGCAGTAGTTTCTATGTACTCGATTGCTTCATCATAATTCATAGTAACACACCCCCATACTTTATTTTATCCCATGACTGCGTCTCTGGATAAGTTAAATTTAATTTAGATGGAGTTTAAACCCCATCTAAATTAAATTCTATTTTATATTTTCCAATCTTTCAACTACAGTATTCAGCATTTCTCTGTATTTGTCACCTTTTTCTCTTTCTGCATTTACTACAGTTTCTGGTGCCTTGGAAACAAACTTTTCATTTGAAAGTTTGTTTTCTACTCTCTTTATTTCTCCTTCTAATTTTTTCTTTTCCTTATTAAGTCTCTCAATTTCCTTATCCATATCTACCAGATCAAAAAGTGGAATGAATAATTCTGCTCCCCTAGTTACTGCAGATACTATATTCTTTGGTGCATCATTTTTATCTTTTAAAAATTCAACTTCACTAGCAGAAGCTAATTTTTTGAAATAATCTTCTCCATTTTGAAAAGCTTCATATGCATCTTTTTCAGCTACATGAACCATGATTTTTGCTTTTCTGGAAAATGGTACATTCATTTCTGTTCTAATATTTCTTATTTCTCTAATAGCCTCTATAATATATTCCATATCTTTTTCTGCCTTTAAATCCTTCAGGCTTTCATCATATTCTGGCCATTTCGATATAGTTATAGATTCATACTCTGTATAAAGGTGAGTATATATTTCCTCAGTTATGAAAGGCATTACAGGATGTAATAGCTGCAAACTTGTAGATAATACATTGTTTAACACGTTGTATGCCACACCCTTGGCTTTTTCATCCTCACCATACATAACAGGTTTAACAAGTTCTATATACCAATCACATAATTCTCCCCATATAAAATCATATAATTTCTGAGAAGCTATTCCAAGTTCAAATTTTTCTATGTTGTCTGTAACTTCTTTTACAAGAGTATTTAATTTAGACATTATCCATCTATCTGCACCACTGTAATCTTTGCAGTCTTTATACTTATTCATCAAATCTTCATCTATGTTCATAAGTACAAATCTTGAAGCATTCCATATTTTATTTGCAAAATTTCTAGATGCTTCAACTCTTTCTGAATAATACCTTATGTCATTTCCTGGTGCATTTCCTGTAATAAGCGTAAATCTAAGAGCATCTGCTCCATATTGTTCTATTACCTCTATTGGATCTACACCATTTCCAAGTGATTTTGACATTTTTCTTCCTTGAGAATCCCTTACGATACCGTGTATAAGTACATTTTCAAAAGGAATATCGTCCATACAGTAAAGACCTGAGAATATCATCCTTGCAACCCAGAAGAATATTATGTCGTATCCTGTAACAAGAGTATTGTTAGGGTAGAAGCATTTCAAATCCTCTGTCTTATCTGGCCATCCAAGTGTTGAGAAAGGCCATAGTGCAGAACTAAACCAGGTATCCAGTACATCTTTATCCTGCTCTAAGTTAGTTGAACCACACTTTGGACATTTCGTAGCTTCTCCATCTGTTACTATAACTTCACCGCAGTCTTTACAGTACCAAACAGGAATTCTATGTCCCCACCAGAGCTGTCTTGAAATACACCAATCCTGAATATTTTCCATCCAGTTGAAATAAGTCTTTTCAAATCTTTCAGGTATAAATTTAACTTTTTTATCTTTTACAACTTTAACAGCAGGTTCTGCCAGTGATTTCATTTTCACAAACCACTGCTTTGAAAGCATAGGTTCGATAGTAGTACCACATCTGTCATGACATCCTACATTATGTGCATGTTCTTTGATTTTAACCAAATATCCCTGCTTATCCAAATCTTCTACTACTAACTTTCTAGCTTCATATCTATCGAGTCCATCATATTTTGTCCCAGGTAATTTTATAGTTCCATCTTCATTCATTACTATTATTTCAGGAAGGTTATGTCTCTTTCCTACATGATAGTCATTAGGATCATGGGCTGGTGTTATCTTAACCGCTCCAGTACCAAACTCCATGTCTACATAGTCATCCTCAACTATAGGTATTTCCCTATTTATAATTGGAAGTATAGCTTTCTTTCCTACTAAATGCTTATATCTTTCATCCTTAGGATTAACTGCAATGGCTGTATCTCCAAACATTGTTTCAGGTCTTGTAGTTGCAATTTCAAGATATTCGTCACTGCCTACAATCTTATATTTTATGTGCCAAAAATGTCCCTGCTGCTCTTCATACTCGATTTCCGCATCGGATATAGCTGTCTGACACTTAGGACACCAGTTTATTATCCTGTTTCCCTGATATATAAGGCCATCATTATATAGTTTTACAAAGAACTTTTTTACTGCCTTATTGAGGCCTTCATCCATAGTAAATCGCTCTCTTGTAAAATCTGCAGAGCAACCAAGCTTCTTTACCTGGTTTCTTATTCTGCCCCTGTATTCATTACTCCAATCCCAGGTTTCTTCAAGGAACTTTTCTCTTCCTATTTTCTTTTTTTCTATTCCCTTCTTCAAGAGTTCTTTTTCAACTTTTACCTCAGTTGCAATACTTGCATGATCTTCACCCGGAAGCCATAGTGTACTGTAGCCCTGCATTCTCTTTGTTCTTATTATTATGTCCTGTATAGTATCATCCAGCGCGTGTCCAAGGTGCAATTTTCCTGTGATATTTGGAGGTGGTATTACTATTGTATACGATTTTTTATTTTTATCTGCTTTGGGTGTAAAATATCCTTTTTCTTGCCAAAGATCATAAAGTCTGTCTTCAAATTCTTTTGGGTTATAAGTAGTTGCCATTTCTTTCTTTTGTGCCATCAAATCTCCTCCTAATTATTAGATATTCTAATATTAATACCAATTCAAGTATTTACATTCTTAAATCAAAAAAGCCTTCATCCATAAAGGACGAAGACCCGCGTTACCACCTTTTTTCCTGTAAATACAGGCTCTTAAAAAATAACGATTAAGAAAACCGTCTTTACCTACTGTTATTTCAGCAAAGAAACTCCAAAGCTACCTTCAAGATAATCCATATAGAAAACCTCTCAACTAACAGATTTTCCTCTCTTTATACTCCATTATCTCTAATCCTCTTTTTCACAGTTAACAAATTCAAATTTATATAGTTCTATTATAACGTTATTTTTTAACCTGTCAAGAAATTTTATTTTCATTTCGAAATGCTTATGATTGAATTGTGATAATGTCTTAGTATACCGCATTTGATTATGTCCCAAATAAATAAGTTTATAGTATAATAAAACCTCATGACTAAGAAGTGAGGTGGACAAAATCAGAAAGGTAGTTTTAACAATGAATGAGAATGCAAAATATAACATAATCAAGAAATTAGTAGAGAGCAATGGTAACAAGCAAAGAGCTGCTGTACAGATTAACTGTACTGTTAGGCACATTAACAGAATGATTAAAGGGTATAAAGAGCAGGGAAAAGCCTTTTTTATACATGGAAATCGTGGTAAAAAACCTGTCCATGCTTTAGATAATTCTACAAAACAGACTATTGTTGACTTATATCGAACAAAATATGAAGGCACCAATTTAACTCATTTTTCAGAACTCTTAAAAGAATTTGAAGGAATCAAAGTTTCATCAAACACTATACGTTCCATCCTTTTGCAGGAATTCATCCTGTCTCCTAAGGCAAAACGTTCTTCTAAGAAGGCTCTATACACTAAACTTAAAGATATGCAAAAATCTACAAAGTCAAAAAAGCAGGCTAGTGTTATTCAAAGTTCTATTCTTGCTATCGAAGATGCTCATCCTAGGCGTCCGAGATGTGCCTACTTTGGAGAAATGCTTCAGATGGATGCTTCTCTTCATCCTTGGTTTGGTGGAGAAAAAAGTCAGCTTCATATAGCTGTAGATGATGCCACAGGTGCTATTGTAGGTGCTTATTTCGATGTTCAAGAAACGCTAAATGGATATTACCATGTACTTGAGCAAATATTGAAAACCTATGGTATTCCTTATATGTTTTACACCGATAGGCGTACAGTTTTTGAGTATAAACAAAAGAAATCCCCTTCTATCGAAGAGGACACTTTTACCCAATTCGGTTATGCCTGCAAGCAGTTAGGAATTGAGATTAAAACCAGCAGCATTCCACAAGCCAAGGGGCGTGTGGAACGAATGTTTCAAACACTGCAATCACGACTTCCTATCGAATTGCGTTTAGCTGGTATAAGCACGATTGAGCAGGCAAATGAATTTTTAAACTCCTACATAAAAAAATTCAATGCTCGATTTGCTTTACCTGTTGATAATATCAAATCTGTATTCGAAACGCAACCTGATATTGAGAAAATCAATTTAATTCTTGGTGTACTTGCTAGTAGGAAAGTAGACAATGGGAGTTGTGTAAAATACAATAAAGGATATTATCTTCCAGTAGATGCTAATGGTCACCCAGTATATTACCATAAAGGTACCTGCGGTATAGTAATAAAGGCATTTAACAATGATCTATATTTTTGTGCAAACGAAAAAGTTTATGCACTTGAATTGCTTCCAGATCATGTTCCTTCATCAAAAAATTTTGATCTTGCGAAGACCTCAAAAACTCCAAAGAAACACTATATACCGCCGATGAGTCACCCATGGAAGCAGGCTTCATTTGAACATTATTGCAATAAGCAGGCTCATAGACAAAAAGAAAACATAGCTTAAAGAACTAAAAAGCCCTTTTACTTAAAAAACTTTAAGTTGATGGATGTGTTTGCTATACCTAAAAATAATGTTATAAGCGTAACAAAGCACCAGCTATTGCTGGTGCTAATAATTAAAACTTTTTGGGACATTTTCAAAATTAGTTGACAGAAATTTTATTTTCATTTCGAAATGCTATGATTGAATTGTGATAATGTCTTAGTATACCGCATTTGATTATGTCCCAAATAAATAAGTTTATAGTATAATAAAACCTCATGACTAAGAAGTGAGGTGGACAAAATCAGAAAGGTAGTTTTAACAATGAATGAGAATGCAAAATATAACATAATCAAGAAATTAGTAGAAAGCAATGGTAACAAGCAAAGAGCTGCTGTACAGATTAACTGTACTGTTAGGCACATTAACAGAATGATTAAAGGGTATAAAGAGCAGGGAAAAGCCTTTTTTATACATGGAAATCGTGGTAAAAAACCTGTCCATGCTTTAGATAATTCTACAAAACAGACTATTGTTGACTTATATCGAACAAAATATGAAGGCACCAATTTAACTCATTTTTCAGAACTCTTAAAAGAATTTGAAGGAATCAAAGTTTCATCAAACACTATACGTTCCATCCTTTTGCAGGAATTCATCCTGTCTCCTAAGGCAAACCGTTCTTCTAAGAAGGCTCTATACACTAAACTTAAAGATATGCAAAAATCTACAAAGTCAAAAAAGCAGGCTAGTGTTATTCAAAGTTCTATTCTTGCTATCGAAGATGCTCATCCTAGGCGTCCGAGATGTGCCTACTTTGGAGAAATGCTTCAGATGGATGCTTCTCTTCATCCTTGGTTTGGTGGAGAAAAAAGTCAGCTTCATATAGCTGTAGATGATGCCACAGGTGCTATTGTAGGTGCTTATTTCGATGTTCAAGAAACGCTAAATGGATATTACCATGTACTTGAGCAAATATTGAAAACCTATGGTATTCCTTATATGTTTTACACCGATAGGCGTACAGTTTTTGAGTATAAACAAAAGAAATCCCCTTCTATCGAAGAGGACACTTTTACCCAATTCGGTTATGCCTGCAAGCAGTTAGGAATTGAGATTAAAACCAGCAGCATTCCACAAGCCAAGGGGCGTGTGGAACGAATGTTTCAAACACTGCAATCACGACTTCCTATCGAATTGCGTTTAGCTGGTATAAGCACGATTGAGCAGGCAAATGAATTTTTAAATTCCTACATAAAAAAATTCAATGCTCGATTTGCTTTACCTGTTGATAATATCAAATCTGTATTCGAAACGCAACCTGATATTGAGAAAATCAATTTAATTCTTGGTGTACTTGCTAGTAGGAAAGTAGACAATGGGAGTTGTGTAAAATACAATAAAGGATATTATCTTCCAGTAGATGCTAATGGTCACCCAGTATATTACCATAAAGGTACCTGCGGTATAGTAATAAAGGCATTTAACAATGATCTATATTTTTGTGCAAACGAAAAAGTTTATGCACTTGAATTGCTTCCGGATCATGTTCCTTCATCAAAAAATTTTGATCTTGCGAAGACCTCAAAAACTCCAAAGAAACACTATATACCGCCAATGAGTCACCCATGGAAGCAGGCTTCATTTGAACATTATTGCAATAAGCAGGCTCATAGACAAAAAGAAAACATAGCTTAAAGAACTAAAAAGCCCTTTTACTTAAAAAACTTTAAGTTGATGGATGTGTTTGCTATACCTAAAAATAATGTTATAAGCGTAACAAAGCACCAGCTATTGCTGGTGCTAATAATTAAAACTTTTTGGGACATTTTCAAAATTAGTTGACAGAAATTTTGTTTTCATTTTGAAATGCTATAAGTTATTTAATAGCTTTTTCTGCAAAAGAGTTATTAACTATCTTGTTAAAGTCTGGTCTTGAAGGTATTAAACTAGGTTTATAGTTTTGTATTATATCCACAAGTCTGTTTAAATCCTGCTGCTTTATAACTGGAGTAGTCGCATAAGCATTTATAGCCCTATAATTTTTCACTACAGAAATCAAGATATCTTCATCTGTTCCAGGGAAAAATGATTTTATAGCTTCAGCCACTTCTTTATCACTATGTTTTTGAACCCATATTTGTCCTTGATGAATTGCACTTGTAAATTTCTGAATAGTCTGTGGATTCTTTTCCATATATGATTTAGTTGAAAAATAACAGGTATATGGAAGTACACCAGCAGATTTACCTACTGAAGCAACTACGTATCCAGTTTTATCTTTTTCAAGCATACTAGCTGTTGGTTCAAAAAGTGCAACATAATCTCCTGTTTTCGCTTTAAAAGCTCCTCCTGTTGCAGTATAAGCAATATTAGTTATCAAGTTAACGTCTTTTCCAGGTTGAATTCCATTTTTCTGCAATACGTACTCCAGAGCCATTTCGGGAACTCCGCCAGGTCTTCCCCCAATTATACTTTTACCTTTTACAGATTTCCAATCAAAGTTTTTTTCGGCTTTTCTACCAACTAAAAAAGAACCATCTGTAGTTGTAAGTTGTGCAAACAGTACGGGGTAATCCTTTCTTTTCTGGTTATATATATATATTGTCTGCTCCGGCCCACAAAATCCAATATCACAACTTTTACTAAGTACCTGCTGCATAGTTTTATCTGCTACCATTACAAAAACACAAGTTTTTATCTATTTTTTATTAATTAAAAACTTTATCAACCTGTTTAAGCAGTTTAAAATTAGTAAGATCATAGTGAAGTGGTGTTAAAGTAACATAACCTTGTTTTATAAAATATCCATCTGTGTCAATAACAAGAGAATCACTCATCTTACCTTTTAATTGAAAAGTCCTTCCCTCATCTTTGGAATCCACCTCTATAAAATAACCAGTATATCCTCTTTCACCAATTTTGCATACTTTAATTCCTTTTTTTATATTCATAGGCATATTTAAATTAAATACAACATCATCTTTCATATATTTATCTTCAAGCTTTTCCAGCACTTCTGAAACACATTTTGCTGCATCCTCATATTCTCCTTCAACTCCATCTTCAACTTCCATAGATGCAGCCAGTGAAGGTATTTTATTAATAGCAGCCTCAATAGCTGCAGAAACCGTACCAGAATACAATACGTCCAATCCAATATTCAATCCATTATTTATTCCAGATAACACCATATCTATATTTCCATCTACAATTTTATCTATTGCAATCTTTACACAATCTGCAGGTGTACCAGTGACGCTGTAGGCTTTCGATTTTATTCCTTCAAGCTTCACTTGTTTGACAAATAAAGGATCTCTTACTGTTATAGAATGACTGCTGGCACTTTTTTCAACATCCGGCGCAACAATTATCACTTCATGCTTTTTTTCTAATTCTTTAGCTAATGCATATATTCCTTTTGCATTAACTCCATCGTCGTTGGTCAATAATAATTTCATAAATTAGCCTCCACACTTATATAAATTGATCATTTAAAACTATTCTACTACAAATACAGAAAATTAAATGTAGAAATAAATAAAAAATAATAATTTAAAACTATTTTTATATCTGTTGACATATATATCATTAAATGATATAGTATATTAAATGATATGTCATTAAATGATATACAGGAGGTAAAAATGGCTAGAAACAATTCTTTGGAAATGGGTGAACTTACAGACGCATACTATTATATTTTGCTATCTTTAATAAAACCAAAGCACGGCTATTTGATTATGAAATCAGTTGAGAAAATGTCAGAAGGCAAGTTTTCAATAGGTCCTGCATCTTTATATACAAGTATAAAAAAACTTCTTGATGCAAAACTCATAAAACTTACAGAGGAATCAGATCAAAAAAAAGTTTATATTGCTACAGATAAAGGTATTCAATTTCTAAAAAATGAAGTTGGAAGGAAACGTAAGATGGTTCAAATTGCAGAAGAAATCTTTAATAGCGAGGAGATGTTATAGTATATGTCCAACACAAAATATGTCATGAGCAAAGGAGTAGCTTTTGGAGAAGAAGAAGAAATGGAAATGCTCTCTGATTATGCAAGCAAAGGCTGGGTTTTATATAAATTTAGCTTTATGGGATACAAACTTAAAAAAGCTAAACCTGAAAAACTGCAATATTCTCTAGATTATAGATATAATGCAGATGAAGAATACTTTTCGTACTTTAAAGAAGCAGGATGGAATCATATATGTTCTGCATCAAATTCAATGCATATATTCAGTGCCCCTGAAGATACAAAACCAATTTATACAGACAGTGATACCAAATCAGAAAAATATATAAGCCAGTATAAATTAACTAAAAAAATCGCAGTGCCATCATTTTTATTCCTTATTGTATGCTCTATTTTATTTATTATTTTATTATCACTTGCTAAATATAATTATATACCTCACATATATATAAAAATTGGGGGTATTATTTTAATACCTACATTAATAATAACATTAATAATAACTATTGTTACAGGACTACCTTGTATATCTTATTACACTACATTAAATAGAATTAAGGATGGTTCTTCAACTCATGTAAATCATAAAACATTAAAAAAATTATTAGATACATTAGCAGCAATTGCACCTATATTAGTAATATCTCTGTTCCTTTTAAGTCTATTTAACATTATAATTATAAGCATAGCAGCGTTTTTGTTAATTGGTCTAATTGCTTTCATAACTTGTCTATTAAGTATGTTCGTAAAATAAAAAATAAACCAAATAAAAGGTGAACAATTATGAATTGAACACCTTTTATTTTATCCTAACTTTAAATATAAAACTCATCAGCTTATAACAACCTTTTTCTTTTCTTCTCTAATAACAATAATTCTCTGAAGTGCAATAAATATAAATAGCAGCATTCCTACTGCAATCTTTGTCCACCAAGAATTAAGATTTCCTTGAAACATTATAAGGCTTTGAATTATACCCATAGTTAAAACACCAAATACAGGTCCTATAGGATATCCTGATCCTCCTGTTAGTAATATTCCTCCTATTACACAAGCTGCAATAGCATCCATCTCCGTTCCCATACAATGTAAACCGTAACCGGATAGTGTATATAAAGTAAATAACAGTCCAGCTAAAGAAGAACAAAAACCAGATACAGTATAAACAAGAATTTTAACTTTTCCAGTATTTAGACCCATAAGCATAGCTGAATTTTCATTTCCGCCAATTGCATATACGGTTCTACCAAACCTTGTATACTTTAATACAAATATAGCAACTGCAGCTACTATCAAACTAACAATTACATTAATAGATATCGCTACACCTGGCCCAATGGGTATTCTAACTCCTGAAATAGCAGTAAATACCGGATTTTTAATACTTATAGTATTTATACTTATAACATAACTTGAGCCTCGTGCAAAGAACATACCTGCTAATGTTACAATCCATGGATGAAGATCAAATTTTTCTACTAATATCCCCTGAACTGTTCCAAATACAATACCTACAATTAAAACAAAAATCATAACCAAAAATGGATTAACTCCATTTTGCAATAAACTTGCAGTAATCATACTTATAAAAGCTATCATAGAACCTACAGAAAGATCTATTCCACCTGTAATAATAACAAAAGTCTGGCCAATAGCTAAAACTATTAAATAAGCATTATCTATAAAAAGGTTTGCTAATACTTGTCCTGAAAAAAATCCACTAAACATAACAGATCCAATTAGAAATAATACTATAAACAAACCAATTGTAGCGTAAATCGAAATAAATGATGAATTCAATTTTAAAATCTTCTTCTTATTAGTTAACCCTTTTATCATACACGAGCCACCTCTTTTTCAGGTTTACTTTTAGTTGTATTATTTTTTGATTTCTTTCTTACTAGCATTTTTCTAAATGCCTCAGATTGTATAATACAAACTATTATAACTACTATGGCTTTAACTACAAGAGTAATTTCTGGAGCCACTCCCATACTATAAATGGTTGTTGTTAAGGCTTGTATAAATATTGCTCCTACTACTGTTCCTCCTAAATAAAATCTACCACCTGCCATAGAGGTTCCTCCAATAACAGTAGCTAATATAGCATCTAATTCCATCCACAATCCTACATTGTTTGCATCTGCACTCTTTATGTTAGAGCATAAAATAATGCCTGCAATACCTGCTAGAATACCAGATATAATATACAATGAGAAAATAACTTTTCGTGCCCTTATACCACAGTATTTGCTGGCACTGCTATTTACACCTATAGATTCAACAAATAAACCTAATGCTGTTTTTCTAATAAGTAAATAAATTGCAAAAACAATTACAGCAGCAATAATTATTGCCACAGGTAAAAAAATATATCCTGTTCCTATAAAAATAAATGACTTATTAGTAAATGTTAGTATTTGGCCACCTGTAATAAGTTGGGCTATACCTCTTCCAACTATGTATAGAATAAGGGTAGCAACCATGGGTTGAATTTCAATATAAGCTACCAAGAAACCATTCCATATTCCACAAAGTACTCCTACTATTGCTCCTGATAACACTGCCTCTGGAACAGAACCACCTCCAACTATAACTGTTGCAGAAGCGGAAGCACTTATAGCAATTATAGATCCAACAGAAATATCTATTCCTTGGGTGGCAATAACTATTGTCATACCTAAAGATATTAATATAAGTGGCGCTGAATGATTAAGTATATCTATTACATTTCCAAATAAGTGTCCATCCCTAATTGTTATATTAAGAAAACCTGGTCTTACTAAAAAATTCAATAAAAGCAGCGCAATTAATGCTGCTAACGGCCAAAATATCTGCATATGATAAAATTTCATAAATATATTGGAAGTTTTAGTATTATGCACTAATATTGCCTCCTTCCGCAATAGTCTTAAGTATATTAGATTCTTGTACCTCTTCTCCTGCTAACTCCCCTATAATTTTTCTATCTCTAAGTACGAGCACCCTATCGCAGCAGCTTTCTATTTCTGAGAGTTCGGAAGATATAAATATAATTGACATGCCTTTTTTTGCCAGCTTTATAATTAATTTTTTTATTTCATCCTTAGCACCTACATCGATACCTCTTGTAGGTTCGTCTAAAATTAAAATTTGAGGATTTGTGGCAAGCCATCTTGCCAGTATAACCTTTTGTTGATTTCCACCACTCAAATTGTCAATTCTCTGCTCTATACTAGGGGTTTTAATATTTAGGAGTTTAACATACTTTTCAGCAATTTCCTGCTGCTTTTTCATTGGAATGTATTTAAATATTCCTTTAATAGATTGCAGGGCCAAAATTATATTTTCTCTTATAGTTAGTTCTCCAACTATGCCTGCTGCTTTTCTATCTTCCGGACAAAGTCCTAAACCTTCCTGAATAGCTTTTTGAGGATAAATATATGAATATTCCTTACCATCAATGATCAATGTTCCATGATCTGATTTATCTATACCAAACAACAATTTAGCACATTCAGTTCTTCCAGAGCCTAAAAGTCCTGCTAGTCCAAGTACTTCACCCTTTTTTATATTCATGCTAAAAGAATCTATAGTTCCTTTTTTGCCAAATTGTTTGGTTTCTATCAAATTTTTATCTTTCTTATTATAATAGTCACGAGATAATTGTTTATTTTCTTTTACCATTTCTTCGTACTTTTTTCCTATCATCTTCGAAATTAGATCCATTTGAGGTAAATCTTTTACAGCATAAGTTCCAACCAATTCTCCATTTCTAAGTATTGTTATTCTATCTGAAATTTCATAAACCTGATCTATGAAGTGAGTTACAAACACAATTGACATGCCTTCAGATTTTAACTTTCTCATAATACTAAATAACTGTTTAACTTCATTACTATCCAAACTAGACGTAGGTTCATCAAGTATTAATATTCCACTTGATATATCTACAGCTCTTGCTATAGCCACCATTTGTTGAATTGCAACAGAATAACTAGATAATAATTTTTTCACATCTATTTTTAAATTTAATCTTTCTTCCAATAATTTTGATGCATTTTCATCCATGGTATTCCAATCAATAAATCCCCTTTTCATTGGTTCTCTTCCAATGTAAATATTCTCAGCTACAGTAATGTTTGGACACAAATTGACTTCTTGATAAACAGTGCTTATCCCATTTTCCTGAGCATCACGGGTTGATTTAATTATAATTTTTTTTCCATTTAAAGTTATGATTCCTTCATCTATTTCATAAACCCCTGTAAGCACTTTAATTAAAGTTGACTTTCCTGCCCCATTTTCCCCCATAAGAGCATGTATCTCACCTTTTTTAAGTTGAAAATCTACATTAGAAAGAGCTTTAACTCCAGGAAAAGATTTACATATGCCTTCCATGTTAAGAACAATGTCGCTTTCATCCATTAAATTCACCCCCATTTATCAAAATTTCATAATGTATGAATATGAAATATCCAATTCATACATTATGATTTTATAATTTTAATATCTTCTATTAGGTAATTCCTTTTTAGCTTGATCTTGAGTAAATACACCCTCTTTAGTGTGTACAATTTTATCTTTAAGTTTGCCACTTAGTACCTGTTTTGAAGTTTCTACCAATTGAGGTCCTAAAAGAGGATTACACTCAACTATACCATTTGATTTTCCATCAGCCATTAATTTGAACATATCTTTAATACCATCAACAGAAACTATAAAAATATCTTTTCCTGGTTTTTTACCATATTCCTCTATAGCTTGTATAGCTCCAACTGCCATATCATCATTGTGAGACCACAAAACATTAATCTTATCTCCATCAGATTTCAAAAATGCTTCCATAACTTCCTTACCTTTTGCACGAGTAAAATCACCTGTTTGTGATTTTATGATTTTATAGTTTGGACAATCTTTTATAGTTTCATTGAAACCTTTTTGACGTCCTATCATAGCTGTTGATCCAACAGTACCTTGCAGCTCTGCTATGTTAAGCTTTGCATCTTTTCCAAATTTATCAATTACAATTTTAGCTGCTCTCTTACCTTCCTCTTCCATGTCTGATCCAAGAAAAGCTGTAACAAGAGAATTATCTGCTACTTTTACATTTCTATCTACTATAACAACTGGTATTTTAGCATTTTTTGCTTCTTTCAATACTGTATCCCAACCAGTTTCTACTACAGGATCCAATGCAATTATATCAACTTTTTCAGCTATAAAAGATCTTATAGCTTTTATTTGATTCTCCTGTTTTTGCTGACCATCAGAGAACTTTAGTTCAAAGTTTGGATCTAATTTAGGAATTTCCTTAATGGAACTAGTTTCTGCTGTTCTCCAACCACTTTCAGCTCCAACTTGTGCAAAACCAATTACCTTTTTCTTATTTGATGAATTTGATGAGCTTGTCTGCTGACTTCCGCCGCCGCATCCAGCAAATATACCAACTGTTAAAACTGCTGTTGCTGCTAAAGCAGCAATCTTCTTAAATTTCATATTTCTTTCCCCCCATTATATTTATATTTATTTCAAAAAACCCAGGATATATAAAAACATCCAAACCATATATGTAAAAATTTAATTTTTTATCCGATGGCTGCCAGCCGTAATACTCCCGCCGCACTCTGTGCAAGCGACTATCACCAAATCAAAGATTTGGGATATCTGCTTTTCTTATAAAGTTGGGAATAACGGCTGCTAAGCCCCTAGATAACAATTTCTAAGTTTCAGATGGAGAAAAAACTCCACCTGAAACTTAGAAATCTGTTTATATAATTAGGATTATTTCTTTGTATATTTCTCCTGCATTTTTGAAATCAACCAATTAATGTTTTGAAAGCGATTACTTAAATATAATAATAATATTTATTGGTACAAATGTCAATTATTTTCATATATTATTATTTATTACTCTAATTGAATATTATGATAATATAATTATTTCAATAAATACATATATTTTTACTGAAATAAAAAATTCTTAAAAAATAATTGCATAAGTAATATTTATTCGTATAAATATTGGACCATTTTGCCCTTATTAGTATTAAATTATAAGATATATTATATATTTATACCTATGAATTATATTTTCATTTATTACAATAAATATTTCATCATATTTGAACGCAATTAACTAAACGAAAATGTGGTCCTTAAAATGACAATTAAATATACAATTGAAGTTGATTTTGGATCATTATCTACAAGAGTTGTAAAAGATGATATGGTAGAAGGACAGCCTATATGCATGGGTTAAATTGTGGAACCATCATGCTTCATAGCTTGTCTTCTCTTAATTTGAATACATAATATTATTCTCTGAAATAGGGATATTAGAGCGATGATTGTGCTCATATATGTTAAAAACATGACTTGAAAAACACATCTACCATTTAAATATTCATTCATGCAAAGTACAATAAAAGGCATTATATAAAATGAAATAGCAGCTGCTCTTCCCATAAAATCAAATACAAAAGTTTCCTTTACCCCTAATTTATAATTATTTATGATTTTAGAAGTTACAAAGAAATCTATGATCTTTGCTATTATTACAATTAAAAACCACCAGGCAATAAGTTTATATTTTATCAGTATTCCTGTAGCACACAATATAAACAAAAAGTCTGCTAAAACATCAAGAAAACTTCCAAAACTTGAAACTGATTTAAAATACCTGGCAATTTTTCCGTCTATAAAGTCAGTTACATATATTGCAAAAAAAATCATTACTAGATAAGTAAATAACTCATCATTTCCATCTAAAGCAAGCTTTTTATTCAAAAACAAAGTAAATATTCCTGTTAAAACTACCCTTAGCAAAGTAATGAAGTTAGGAACTGCATACCTTAAATATTTTTTCATTATCTCTACTCTCCAGTTAAATTCTTTATTGCATCTGCTGCCTTAGTTGTTTGTCCTTTTAAAAGTTTTATACCTTTAACTTTGTTTGCTCCCTTTGCTAATTGTACTAAGGGATCTATTTCTTTTGTTACCTTATTATCTCCACCAGTTGAAAATATCATCACTCTTTTATTTGAAAAATCTTTAATTGTCTTCATATAGGATTCCAGAACCGTTGAATACTTTCCGACATAAATAGGAGTTCCAAAAACAAGTACGTCGTATTTAGAAATGTCATAGTTTAATTCTTGAGATGGATAATTAATTGTAACTTCATAGCCTGATTTTTGCAAAGTTTCTGCTATAGTGCTTGCCATAGTTGATGTTAACTTAGTTCTTGATGGCTGATAAATAACCAGTGCTTTTTTACTACTGCTGCTTAAAAGTAATTTTCTCTCATCACTCTTATGAACTATTGAATTAGCATTTACTACCCACTTAAAAAATAAAATGGTTCCCACTATAATAACAACTAACAAAATTAATACAACCTGCAGTACTTTTTTCATTGTAATCCCTCCATTTAACATAATTTATCCGATGGCTACCAGCCGTAATACCCCCATCACACACAGCGAAAGCGACTATCACCAAATCAAAGATTTGGGATATCTGCTTTTCTTATAAAGTGGGGCATAACGGCTGCTACGCCCCTGGATAACAATTTCTAAGTTTCAGATGGAGAAAAAAGCTCCACCTGAAACCAAGAACTCTGTTTATTTTCTAATAACTAATTCTTGAAACAGCTGCTTGAGATTTGACAAAATTTTAGCTTTAGTGTCTTCTTTACTAACCCTAAGTCTCCGCTTGTTAATCCATAGGGAAATTTCGCCGTGTAAGTAAGCAAAAAATACATCACTTACAAAGCTTGCCCTTTCTTCTGATAACTTGCCCCTAGCTGCTTCTAAAATATTTTTATCAAATTCTTTTCTTGCACTTGTCACTATGTTCATTACTTCACTAGGAGGCTCTCCATCTATGGATTCCATCCGAAGAAGTTTGTACAATCCAATGTGATCTAATGAAAAATCAATAAAATTAGATAGGATCACATAATAATCTTTTTCTGGATCATCTTTAAAAGTTAAATTATCTCTTGAATAATTTATCATCTTGATCAATACTTGTCCCAAGGCTTCCCAAAATATTTCGCTTAAACTGCCAAAATAGTTATATAAGTTTGTATGCGTACATCCTACATTTTTAGCTATATCTCTCAATGTAACATTTTTAATTCCCTCATTTTCATCTACTAACTGCAAAGTTTTTTCTAAAATAATCTCTTTAGTTATTTGACTTTTATTAGCCTTCATTCTAATTCACCGTCCTTATTACCAATGGTAACTACCATTGGTAATATGATAGCATTATAAAATTTGTATGTCAACATTTTTTCATTCTACTGCCTTTAATTCTAAAGTATGAATTAACAAAAATCCCAAAATTATTACATAACATAAGCAATACTATTTCCCTTATCCGATGACTACCTGCTCTAATACTCCCACGCACTCTGTGAAAGCAACTGTCACCAAATCAAAGAATTTGGGACATCTGCTTTTCTCCAAGCGGGAGTAAAGAGCAGCTATGTCCCTGGATAACGATTTCTAAGCATCAGGTGGAGTCAAAACTCCATCTGATGCCAAGAACTCTGTTTATGGATAATCTTAATATATAAATTATCCATAAAGGTTTTAATTATAATATACTATTTGGTTTACTTCTTTTCATTATTTCTTTAATTATCAGCTATTTTTTTGCAAACTATCTTAGAATTTTTGCCAACATCTACTTTATTTCTATATTCAACTGTCTCGATATCGCAATTACCTCCTATAGTAACATTATTTCCTCTTACTACTTTTGCACATGTATTTTCAAGATAAATATCATCTCCTTCAATTGTGCCTGTTACAAGTTTTGCTGAATTTGAAAAAAGGTTCATCATCTTCATAAAAAAATGGCCTTCTCCCAATTTAACACTTATATTTTCACCGCCTATATCCTTTGCTGTGCATTTTCCATACATCTCTATATTTATATTTCCTGCATTTAATAATCCGTCTATATTAAAGCCTCCTCTTGCATTAAAATTTTCTGCTTCACAATCTCCACTTATGGATGCTGAACCTGATATTGATATTTCTTCAGTATGCAAATTACTATCTATACGGGAAGATCCGCTTATTTTAACTTTTTTTGCAGTAACACTACCTACTATATGAGAAGATCCACTTACTGTTAGTTCTTCACAATCAAGATTTCCACATATTTTAGTACTGCCACTGATTTTAGTTATTTTACTTTTTAAATTTCCACTCACACTAGAAGATCCTGATACTTTATAAGAGCTGCACTCTATATCTCCATTCATTTTAGCAGTCCCACTTATTTTAACTTCGTCATACCTTCCACCTCTAATTATTCCAGCTCCAGAAATTTTTACATCCTTCAAATTTTCTTCCATTTTAAAACTCTCCTTTATTTTATAATGTTAATGTTAATTTTGATTTTAATTGTTCCACACATTCTCCTGCATTTATCTTTAATACAAGCATGGCTTCAGTTTCAACATATACTTCATTTGGTATCAGCATTAAAAAACATACAGCAACTCCAAGCTTTCTTATAAGTACTACATCACAATATCTTCCATAAAATTTCTCATAGTTTTTTTCCAGAGTATCGAGTACTAATTTAGCTTCCTCCAAACTCACCTTGCCAGATTTTAAAAACCTATCTACTACAGTCATAAACAGCAGTTCATTAAAATTAAATTCACTGCTTTCTTTATGGACATCTTTATATAATGTGAAAGTAGGTTGTGAAACAATGTTATGTGATGATATGTCATTTTCTTTTAAAATCACTTTCGAAAGATTTGGTGAAAATATGTTTGCAAGCTCATCTAAGGATACGTCATCTTTAAAATTCTTGATCTTTTCTACTCTATCCAGTATTTCCACCCTTGGAAAAAACGTCTCCTGACCTGTAAAGCTGGACCTTTTTATAAACCATTCCTCAGGTATTAATTTTTTTCTCTTCCATCTATACAATTGGCCATAGGAAATACCTGTTACTTTAAGCAATTCTTTTTTAGAAATTAGATTTTCCTCTTCCATATTTTCATTCCTCTCAATAATTTCTTTTTCAAAAACAGTGTAACATAACATTGTTACGTTAGCAATAGTTATTTTATTTATTAAAAAAATTCACCTTAAAGCAATAACTGCTAAAGGTGAATTTAAATAAAACTCCATTAAAATCCTATGTATTATTCTTTTTAAAAACAATATCCATAAAGGACATTCCAAATGCCAACGCTAATGACATCCATATTCCGCTGAGCAAACTTCTATTTGTAATTCCAAATATATAATAAAGAATACAATCCAAAACGGAAAACAAAGCAAACAGTAAAATTAATCTTAAAGTTCTCCTTTTTACCTCAATCCATTTCAATTTTTTTAAATTTATTACAGCTGCTAATAACATATATACTATATAAAAAAATGTAAAGAAGAGATATGCCATTAAAAATTTAGCAGCAAATTTATTTCTTATACCCCTATAGGCAATAAAAAATGAAATCGCAGTGCTTGTCAGAAACACTATGTTAATTATTCTTGTAAAATATGTCATTAAATTTTTTTTCATATTATCCCTCATATATCCTATTACATAGCCATTCCACCATCTACATTGATGACCTGTCCTGTAATATATTGGCACATATTTGAAACAAGAAATAAAACTGCATTTGCCACATTTTCTGCTTTTCCGTAAGCTTTCATTGGAATTTTAGACAACATCTCTTCAGTTACCTTATCAGAAAGTACAGATGTCATGTCTGTTGAAATATATCCTGGAGCAACGGCATTTACAACTATACCTCGACCTGCCAGTTCCCTTGCAGTTGCCTTTGTAAACCCAATTACTCCTGCCTTTGAAGCAGCATAATTTGCCTGACCAACATTTCCTATTATGCCTACAACACTTGCTATATTTACTATGCTTCCTGATCTTTGTCTTAACATCTGTTTTGATACAAACTTAGTACAGTTAAATGTCCCAGTAAGATTTGTATTTATTACTTTATCCCAATTTTCTTTTTTCATGGTCATCACTATGCCATCACTTGTAACACCTGCATTATTTATCAATATGTCTATCTTTTTAAATTTTGCAATTATAGATTTTACAACTTCTTTTGTCGATTCTTCTGAACTCACATCATGCTTTAAACCCAGGGCTTCAACACCATAAGCTGATGATATTTCATCTGCCGCTTTTCTTGCTCTTTCTTCATTAGTTCCCGTTACTACTATTTTTACTTTTTCTGCTGCCAATTTCTCTGCAATAGCTCTTCCAAGGCCTCGAATACCTCCAGTTATTAAAGCTACTTTATCCGTTAAACCTAAATCCATCATGTTTATCCTCCTATTTGCAATAATGGCCACCCTGCCTCTCCCTTTAGACGTGAGATAACATCTTATATACGGCTGGATAATTTCTTAATAAAATACTAGTGGTAATTATATCATACTTTATGTATCAAACAAATCCAAAATTTACCAGTTTATTTCCAGCCCTACTCCTACTTCCTTTATAGGTAAATATTTATGTATTTCTGCTTTAACAGCAAAGGAAGTACAGTGGCAGGGATACAATTCTTTCACATCGTTTTTTCTTAGATATTCAATAGTTTTTCTAACCCCGGAGTTAACTTGAAATAAATGAAATCCACCTATAATTCCAAGTACCCTGTTGTCGCTGCAAACTTTTTTTGCGTATTCCACTATATTGCATATACCGCTGTGAGAACATCCAGTGATGATATAGATACCTTTTTCACTTTTATACACAAGTGCCGTATCATCCATTACATAATCATCAACCAAAGCTTTCCCTGAAGCCTGCTTTCCTATAGGTTTTTTATTTTCAAAATCATTTGTTCTTGGTATCTCCCCTAAAAAGGTTATATGTTTGCTAATTTTTTTAGGTTCTTTAGAAAGAATCAAATTACATTTTTCTTTTAGCTCTTCTTCCAAAATAGGAGAACAAATTTTTAAATCTCCATCTATTTTTTCCTTAAATGCATCGGGGTGGGCAAGTATTGAAATCTTATTTTTACAGTTTTTTTGAAAGTAATATTTAAGTCCTCCTGTATGGTCATTGTGTCCATGTGAAATAGCAATTATATCTATGTTATTTAAATCCACCCCTAATGCAGCTGAATTTTTCAAGAATATATCAGAATAACCTGTGTCAAATAGAATCTTAATGTCTTCATCTTCAATATAATATGAAACAGCAGGTTCTCCAAAATAATATCTATCTATATAGGTGTTGTTATCTACTAAAACTTTTAGCTTCATTTTTTCATCTCCCAAAAATAATTTTTACTGTCTTCATTATATTTTATAAAGCAACTCTTTTGCAAAACTTTTTGGGATGCAGTATTTTGTTTTTCCGTTTCCAGTTTCATTTTATATATTCTCCTTAATTTACTGTTTTTGATTTAACTGAGTATCTGTTATCAGTTTTTCTTTATATGGAAACTCTTTTTCAAAAGCCTCCAGTTCCTTCTTTTTTATCTCAAAAACTTTATCTGCATAGAATTTGCCTGAAATACCAGCTAGAGCCCCCTTATAAAGTTCTAGCACCATAAATTCTTCAAAATTTTCACCTGAAGATGTTTGAATACCATATTCTTTTGCATTTTTAAAGCCAAATCGATGATAATACTTTGGATTTCCAAATATGATTATAGCTTTATATCCTAACTGCCCTGCTTTTTCAACAGAGTGATTCATGAGCAAAGAACCAATTCCAAGTCCTTGATATGAAGGCCGTACTGAAATTGGCCCCATACACAAAATTTCAAATTTTCTATTTTTATCATCCACTATTTTTGCCTTTGAATAGATTATGCTCCCTACAATTTTACCACCATCTATTGCCACAAAACTCAGCTCTTTAATAAATGCAGATACTTTTTTTATATTATGGACAACTAAGTGTTCGTCACATCCTGGTTTGTACACATTCCAAAATGCTTCCCTTGTCATATATTCTACAGTTTTATAATCTTTTTCTTCTTCCAATCTAATTGATACGTTCATTTTGCCAACCTCAATTTCTTTATAATTCTTTAAATATATTGTAATTATACTATGTGCAGCTGAAGCAGATAACCTCCAAAACTTTTCAGAATTAAAAAATCGCCTTCAGCTTTCTGCCAAAGACGATTTTAATTATTTCATTTTTGATAAGATTTTTTGTATGGTTTTAGGGGATAGATAGTACATTTCGGACAGGTAGTCTATAGACGCTCCCTTTCTGTATTTGCTGTAAATTTCAAGGTTTCTGTAAAATAGCATATTCCTGCTGCCGCTTTTCTCTCCCCAGGTTTTTCTGTTGCATTGTTTTCTTGGTATATAGATATATTCGCCGTCAATATAATCCTGAATTTGAGATACGAGTTCTGATGGCAATACATCTGCTGCTTTTTTGTAGCCCAATTCCGTGCTCCTCCTAATATATATTTTTAGGATTGTGCAAAGGCTATTTGTATTTGTGCAATAGCCCCTGCTATGCACTCACAATCAATGTTAACACAAAAATGCTCCTTCCTTTAGGTTTTATATATGGTATATGTAGCCATTTTTACTCACTTATTACTCTTTTTTGTTCTTTTTGCAGCACCAGATTAGATAGTGTTATATAAAAATCCTGTTCTTCTTTAGTTTTTGCATTTTTAAATAATTCTTTTAAGTCCCAATACGAATATTTTAAGAATTGTTCATATAAGTTATTTTGTTTATTTGTCTTCTCCATATTAATTCCTCCAACAAATAATACTTTTATTATATTATAGCCTAACACATCACTTATATAAATAATTTTCTGCAAATGTACATCTCATGTTAAGGTTCAACTATAAATTAGATAAGAAGATTAATTATGTTTCACGATTTAAATACATCTCATGTTAAGGTTCAACACATTGATTTCCTTTAAGGAAGCATATACTGTATCTATTTAAATACATCTCATGTTAAGGTTCAACAATTTAAAGTCTTCATAAAAGCCACCCCTCTTAAGAATTTAAATACATCTCATGTTAAGGTTCAACGTAGCAATTGCCGCCAAAGCATCAACTTGTATAGATATTTAAATACATCTCATGTTAAGGTTCAACTAAATATTCTTATACCGCTTACTATAAGCAAAAAACATTTAAATACATCTCATGTTAAGGTTCAACGTATCAAAAGAATTAAAAAAAGTGGGTCTACAGTCGATTTAAATACATCTCATGTTAAGGTTCAACCCGAAAATAATGGAGGTACCATAATTCTTTACAAATTTAAATACATCTCATGTTAAGGTTCAACGGTTGGCACAAACGGAACTATATATTCAAGTGCAGGATTTAAATACATCTCATGTTAAGGTTGGGAATGGGTATGGATTTGTGTAAAAACCAAATCTATACCCATTATTTTTGTATAATGGAATGGAAGATTTGGAACAATATTCTTAAATAAATTAGGAGGAGTTTCAAATGAAAGAAATTGAAGTACCAGATATCGATTATAAGGAAGAAGTTAAAAAATGCAAAACTATGGAGGACGTAGTTGGCAGAAATGGTTTGCTGCAGAGACTTTTAAAGGATGTTATACAAAATATGCTTGAGGCAGAAATGGAAGAACTGCTTGGCAGAGAAAAATATCAAAGAAGTGAGGATTCAGAAAATAAAAATTATAGAAATGGATACTCAAAGAAAAGTATTAGGAGCAGTGTTGGTGATGTAAATCTTGATATACCAAGAGATAGAAAAGCTGACTTTGAACCTAAAGTTGTAAAAAAATATGAAACTGTATGCAATGAACTGGATAAGAAAATTATAGGATTATACGCAAGAGGTATGTCTACAAGAGACATTCAGTCAGAACTGGAAGAATTATATGGCATCGATGTATCGCCAACAATGATATCAAAAATAACTGATAAAGTTATGGATTCAGCTGCACAATGGCAGAATAGGGCACTGGATGACGTGTATCCTATTGTTTATATGGATGCAATACATTTTAAGGTTAGGGAAGAAAATAAAATAGTCACAAAAGCTGCCTATATATGTATGGCCCTTGATATGAAAGGATATAAAGATATTTTGGGCATATGGATTGGTGAAGCCGAAGGAGCAAAATTCTGGCTGTCAGTTTGCAATGATTTAAGAAATAGAGGAGTAAAAGAAATACTGATTGCCTGTATGGATGGACTAAAAGGGCTTCCAGATGCAATAAAATCCGTATTTCCGGATGTTAGTATTCAAAATTGTATAATACACCAAATAAGAAATTCTATTAAGTATATAGCTTCCAAAGATAAAAAGGAATTTATAAAAGATTTAAAATGCGTATATAAAGCACCTACTGAAGATTCTGCAATTAACGGCCTGGATAATCTAAAGAAAAAATGGGATCAGAAGTATAGTATAGTAATTGAATCCTGGTATAATAACTGGGATAAGTTATCAACATATTTTAATTACTCACCGGAAATCAGGAAAATTATTTATACTACAAACGCATTAGAGGGTTTCAACCGACAGCTTAGAAAGTTTACGAAGATAAGAACAGTATTTCCAAATGATGAAGCACTTAGAAAATCTCTTTACCTAGCTACTGAGAAAGTCATGGAAAAATGGACTTCTCCATCCCAAAATTGGGGAATGACATTGGCACAATTAACTATTGTGTTTAATGATAAACTAGGCGAAGAGATACTCTAAGATTTAGCTAAAATTTTTATATTTTTTCTTATTTTATTGCATAATTAAGTATATTATACAAACAATAAGAATGTAATATTAATCAGTATTAGTATTACTCAAATATAAAAAAATATAACTGAAAATCAAAATTTCCAGTTATATAAAACTAAATCAAATCTATTTTACACAAATCCATCTATATTCTCCATTTCATAGCTATTTAAATACATCTCATGTTAAGGTTCAACCTCCTTTGCTATGTTCCAGTTCTATAATCTTTTTCTATTTAAATACATCTCATGTTAAGGTTCAACTTAATATGAAAAATTCTATCTGTTGCAGAAGGAGACATTTAAATACATCTCATGTTAAGGTTCAACTTTCACTATCTCCAGTAATCATAAAGTATCTAGGTTGATTTAAATACATCTCATGTTAAGGTTCAACTTAAAGTTACTTCCTTCTAGTCCTTTTTCTGCTGTATTTAAATACATCTCATGTTAAGGTTCAACTGTAATTTTTGTAACACAATTCGACAAATTAATTGAATTTAAATACATCTCATGTTAAGGTTCAACGAAGTATGTTAGTTCTAAGTTTTTAGGTAAAAAGCTATTTAAATACATCTCATGTTAAGGTTCAACCTTACTTCTGTGACAAGTGTCCCATCTACTTTATCGTATTTAAATACATCTCATGTTAAGGTTCAACTTTAACACTTTCATCTTGTATTTTGTTTACTAAAGATATTTAAATACATCTCATGTTAAGGTTCAACTAGCCTTGTGCCTTATGTCCATTTACAAAAATATCGATTTAAATACATCTCATGTTAAGGTTCAACTGGTGGAGACAGTACATCGATAGCACAGGCTATATTATTTAAATACATCTCATGTTAAGGTTCAACCTTATTCGGATGTTAGAAATAAGGTTTCTGATTGGATATTTAAATACATCTCATGTTAAGGTTCAACGTTGCTGAAGGTGTTGCTAATTTTAATAGTAATGGATTTAAATACATCTCATGTTAAGGTTCAACAGACTCTATTTTCCAAATCATAACAGGATGCAATAAATTTAAATACATCTCATGTTAAGGTTCAACGGAAGGTAGGATTAAAGATGTATAGATATTATTCAACATTTAAATACATCTCATGTTAAGGTTCAACCACAGTAAAATACCCATTCCTTATTTTCATTATAGTCCTAAAACCCTTAATAATAAAGGCATCAGCTGAAAATTTTCCAACCGTTTTTTAATTTTCATAAACTCAGCCAAAAAAATGCCTCAATTCATTACATATCAATGTATTTAGGCACACTTTACCTTCAGAGAGGTTGGAAAATATCTGACCTGTATACTATCAAAAACATTAGTAAGTCTTTCATTTAATAAAATAGTCTCCTAATATAGTATTTTACTTTAAAGCATTTTTACAATATTTACTATAGTAATTCAACTATATGTTCATTTTTTTCACTAGCTTATTTAAACTGTTCAAATCCATAATTCTATAACCACAATCTTCCTTATGCAATATGCCTCTTTTACAGAAATCAGCCAATACATATAAGAGATGGCGGTAACTAACACCTAAAAATTCTGATGCCTCAGTATGTTTTTCCGTGTATAGTAATTTATTGGATGTTAAGAGAATAAAGGCTGCTAAACGATTTTCTAACGGATATGATTGATTTTTTGTGTAGTTATTTGTATTAGTGATAGCTTTCTTACCTAGAAATACACATAGATATTTTAAAAATTTAATATCGTTCAATAGTTTATCCCTACAGTTTATTACTGAAATTGCAAAACAATTACAAATAGTTAATGCTTGAACACTATTGGATTCAGTTTGAGATCTAATAAGTTCCATTTCTCCAATGAAACAGGGAGATTCAATAAAATTAATTATTGATACTTTACCATTTTTATGTGTTAGATATAACTTTGCTTTTCCGTCAATTAGACAATACAGTTGTTTAGGTGTACTCCCTTCATTCATAATAAATTCCCCCATGTTAAATTGAACCAGATGTATATAGGGCATTATATCAAAATCAAAAATATTATTTATAGGAAATTTATTTATATAAGTTGAAATTACAGTTGGATCTTGTATTATTTGCATTTTTATCTGCTCCTATATTATAAATAGTGTGAGATTTCTCATATTATTATATTCTTACATGAATTATAATACAATAAAAGAAAATTAGGAGGTTAACTATGGAACAAAAGGAATATTGGAATCTAGCTGCTGAAAAGAAAGAATTTACAACGCCATTTCATTTTAAAGAATTTGCTAAATTTGTTGATAAAAAAGACATTATTTTAGACGTGGGATGTGGATATGGGAGGACGTTGAATCAATTATATGGGGAAGGTTATCATAATTTAATTGGCATTGATTTTTCTGAAAATATGATAGAACGTGGTAAAAAACAATATCCATATCTTGATTTAAGATTGAAACAAGGAAAAGCTATAGATATGGAAGATAATTGTTTTGATGCAGTAATATTATTTGCTGTACTAACGTGTATTATTGATAACGCAGAACAAATAGCACTGCTGAAAGAAATAGAACGTGTTTTAAAACCAAATGGAATTATTTACATTAACGACTTTTTATTAAATGCTGATGAGCGAAACTTAAATCGCTATCAGTTATTTAAAGACAAGTATCAATATGGTGTATTTGAACTTCCTGAAGGTGCAGTAGTAAGACACCATGATATAAAATGGGTTGAACAATGTGTAAATTCATTTGAAAAACTGATTTTAAAACAAGTAGTGTATACAACTATGAATGGAAATAACTCAAATGGGTATTACTTTATTGGCAGAAAGCATAAATAGACAAACTAATACACATTATCCTTATTTAATATTAAAGTATAAAAATAAAATATTGACTCTAACATGGTATGAGGCATTATTCTTAAATTGTAATTAGCAGTGATATTTTTAGGGAGTTGATTCTATGTTTAAAATTGGAGATTTTTCTAAACTAACAATGGTATCTATACGGATGCTTCGATATTATGATGAGGCAGGACTTTTTAAACCTGCTCAAATAGATACCTTCACTGGATATAGATATTATTCAGCTAAGCAAATTACTAAGCTTAATCTCATTAAGAGATACTATACCATCATATGATGTAGAAGGAATTCTCTGGCAAAAGTTAGGTGAATATATCCAACATAAAAAAATTTCTTGTACTAATATTGCTTATGCCACCTATCATGATGAAGATTATAAAGAAGGGCCAGTTGACGTGGAAGTTGCAGTTGTTGTTGAAAAATTATTAAATGATGCTGATGGTTTTACTTTCAAAGAAACTGTACCAATAGACCAGGTTGTAAGCATCTTAGTTCCAGGTGAATTTTCAAATATTGCTCCTGCATATAATTATCTTGGACAATGGATTGAAGAAAATGAATATGGTATATGTAGTAGTGCCCGTGAATTGCCTCTAAAAGGACCTTGTAATGAATCAAATCCTAGTGATTACCTAACTGAAATACAAGTCCCAGTAAAAAAAATATAGTAATATATTGTATAAAATAGTATAATTCTTAAGTAAACATAGGCGTCACCGCCCATGTTCCTCTGCAAAACCGTACGTGCCCTATTAAGGCATACGGCTTTTCACATCATATTAATCATCTATAGAATAAACTTACGCTTATTTTCGGTTCTAATAACGGAAAAGTTCTCAATAAACCATTGTAAAATGTTTCTATTGTATAGCTCTTCCTTTGGCTTCTTCTATTTAACCATTTAAAGAGCAACCATTTTACAACATTTTGATAGCACTTCACACTTCTTGTATTATCAGTGACCCCATAATACTGATAGTGTCCTCTTAGTTTCTGATTAATTTTCTTAATCAATTCACCTACTGGCATTATCCTATTCTTCTTAATCCATTCTTTCATAGTCTTAACTTTACTTCTGAATTTCTTCTTACTAGTCTTAACCTTACATCGAAAGAATCCTTTCTTACCATCTTCACTACAATAGAATGTAAATCCAAGAAAGTCAAAGGTTTCTGGCTTTCTTAATCCTCGATTTGCTCTATTTTTCTTTGCAAATCTACCAAACTCTAGTATCTTAGTTTTCTCTAAAGCAAATTCTAATCCAAATTTATCGAATCTTTCTATTAGCTTTTGATAAAACCCATCTGCCTCCCATTTATTTTGAAAGCAACATACAAAATCATCACAATATCTTATCAAATAGGCTTCGCCTTTGCATTTCCTTTTGATTTTGACAGCAAACCAATAGTCCAGTACATAATGTAAATATATATTTGCAAGAACTGGAGATGCTCCATTACCTTGCGGTGTTCCTCGTTCACTGTCTAGGTATTTACCATTTTCCATTATTCCAGCTTTTAAGAATTTCTTAATTATCTCTATAAATTTCTTATCTGCAATATCATGTTCCAGGAACTTTATTAACCATTCATGATCAACATTATTAAAGAATCCTTTTATATCAGCTTCAACAATGTAACTCACCTTATGATATTGAACATCCTCTATGATTTCTCTAATTGCTTGATGGCAGTTTCTATTTGGTCTAAATCCATAGGATTCATTAAAGAATTTAGGTTCATATACTTCTATTAATATCTTTGCTATTACGTTTTCTACTAGCTTATCTTCATAGCAAGATATTCCTAGAGGTCTCATCTTCTTGCTTCCGTCTTTTGGAATATACGTTCTTCTTATAGGTTCTGGCTGATAGCTCCCATTTCTCATTTGCTTTAACAAACGTTCCACATTAGCTTTTAGATTTACAGAATAATCATCTTTTGATACTCCATCAATGCCTTTTGCTTTCTTTCTATCCATTTCTTTATGGCTAGCTATAATAGCACTTTCATTGATATAATATGCAAGGTTTTGAACCTTTCCATCTAATCTAGCTTTTTCTATATTATATTGTATTCCAAGTAGCTCATTAATCATGTTCTTCAGCTCTCCTGTCTGCATAATTTGAAGCTCACTTGAAGCTATGTTGTGCTAACCCCTTCCCTCCGCCTGCTTTCACAGATTTCTACAGTACTATGAGTTAGTCGGACTTCCTATAATGCTTTTGCTCATCTTGCTCGTTCCCTTACTTGATTTTGCATACTAATTTCTCAGACATTATAGGATCTCAGCTGTTCTAATAACATACTTATCATCAAACTCGCCAAGCACTCAGACCCCGGAAGAGTTATATAAATCTTACCATATTGATTTGTATAATGTTGTCTGCTACACAAATAATTGTATCGACCTCTTCATTTAGATAATAATTTCGCGGCTCAATAGCTTCACTTTCGTTTTGGCTCGTTTTCTCCCTGTCCTACGCTTAAATCTAACGTTACCGATTCGACTCCAAGGACTCGGTACAGGCTACTGGTTAGGCATTACCTGATAGGATTTTCCTACTATATGTTAATAACTTACTAATGCCAACCGAATCACTTCCGTTGGCAAGAGGAAACATCACGCACTCGCATGCTGCTTCGCAGCTCGCACTATTTGTACAATATACAGATAAATTATACCATTTTATAAGGGAGAATGTGTATTATGAAGGAATCAACTATTACAACTACATTTAAAGCCGATATTAAAAAAGTATGGGAAGTAGTTACAAATAACAATAAATATGAATGGCGGAGTGATTTAAGTAAAATTGATGTTTCAGAAGATGGAAACTCTTTTACAGAATATACAAAAAATAATTTTCCTACTAAATTTAACATTACTTTAAAAAAGCCTTATGAGCGATATGAATTTGATATGTCTAACAAAAATATGGAAGGTCATTGGATTGGAGCTTTTAGTCCTGCTAATAATGGTACCCAGATTGAGTTTACAGAAAAGGTATCAGTAAATAATCCTATAATGAATTTGTTTGCAGGTTTGTATCTAAAAAAACAGCAGTCACTTTATATAGCAGATTTAAAAAAGGAATTAGGTGAATAATTTCATATTATTACTTTTATGTTGCTATGATGCGTTTATACATTATTTCTGCTGCATCTTTTGCTGAAATTTCATTTACATCTATTTTATCTGTATCCATTTTCAGATAATTGTTTAATCTGGGCACACTTCTATCAATAACATCTTCTGTTCTGGTTCCATTTTCAATATCTTTTGTAATTCGTTCAATTAATGATTTTTCTGAACATATAAGAGAAAACTTGTAAACCTTACAGCCCCTTTTGTTTATTCTAGATAGTACATCATCAAGAATACTCTGCATATGCATTACCCAACAAAATATAATATTTTCATATTCCGAACATGAAATGAAATTATTTAGCATATATGTAATATTATTAATTACCATCCTTTTAGTTTCATCCGTAACAATGAAAGGTGACATATTCCAGCACCAATCACCATCAAGAAAGACACATTTAGGCAGCAGTTTTTGTAACTCTTTACTTGCTGCTGTCTTTCCTACACCCATTGTTCCATTTATGAAAATAAGATTTTTTATCATTTTACCTTTATTATTCATAATCAATTACTTCCAGCTTTCATAATGTATAATTTCTTCCAGTTTCTTTCGTGGACGAGGTTTAGGCTTTTCATCTGCATAACCAAGTGTGATAATTCCAATTACATATTTATCATCAGGTATATTTAAAATTGGTCTTATTTCATTTTGTATAAACCATCCGACCCAGCAAGTACCTAACCCCATGTTATTAGCTCCAAGCAATATATGTTCTACAGAAATTGAAGTATCTCTAATTATCTGTTTAAGTTCCTCTTCCGGACTGTTTTCATCCAATGACACAGCTATTTTCTCATCTATTCTGCAGCGTATGTCTGCTACACAAGCAATAAAAACTGGAGCAGAAAGCATCCATTTCTGATTATGACATACTCGTGATATTTTTTGCCTATTTGATTCTGATTTTACCACAATAAAATGCCACGGTTGAGTATTACTTCCTGATGGAGCAAGCCTTGCACCTTCAATCAACTGCAGTATTTTTTCATTTTCAACTTCTCTATCTATGTATTTTCTTATACTCCTGCGTGCTGAAATCTCTTCAATCATATCATCCACTTCCCTTCTTAACAATTATTTTAACATAACATTATATATTAGCAAAATGTACACATAGTCTTGTAACTTTCAAATTTCATAGTATAATTTTATACAAATATTCAATACATTGAATTGAAATGGATTAGGCTGTGCCCTTCTTGTTTTTCATTTTTGCAACAAATATCATTTTCAAACTCATAGGTATCCAATTTTTTATTTTGTTTGTAATTCCAGGTACAGTAATATTTTTATTCTTCATAAATCTCCTATAAGCATATCCTGCAACACTTTCAGCAGTCATTGCACTTTTGGGAACTTTCGTTCCTTCTAGAGTAAAAAAATTTGTTGTTGTAGCACCAGGACATAATGTACAAACTTGCACTCCCTTTTCTTTTGCCTCATATCTTATTGCCCTACTATAACTTAATACAAAAGCTTTGCTAGCAAAATAAGTGCTAGTATACGGTCCCGGTTGAAAGGCACCAATAGATGAGATATTTAAAATTTTGCCATATTTCTGTCTATACATATCAGAAATATATAATTTACAAAGTTCTACAAGATTTATAACATTTAATATCATCATACTTTCATCACGCTTGAAATCAATTTTGTCTGTTGGACCAACCAATCCTATCCCTGCGTTATTCACAAGTATAGAAATATTTAAGTTATCCTTTTTTGTTATGCTGTATAGTTGTGATGCTGCTCCCAATTTTCCCATATCCTGTTGATACACAAATACTGATGTTTTGAATTTATCTTCCAATTTTTTCTTGACCTCTTGCAATTTTTTGATATTAGAAGAAACTATGACAATTCCATATCCATCCCTAGCAAAATTCTTTGCAAATTCAAAACCTATTCCACTTGTTCCTCCCGTAATCAATACATATTTCATACACAAACGCTCCTTTCTCTTTAGAGTTTTATTTCTCCCACTAAGTTTAAATTAATTATCTAGTGGCTAGCCATCAAATAAATTATAGAAAAAAGAAGCATTATAGTAATTCACATAGGTTAATTGGAAGAATTATTTTTTAATTTTCTTCTTATCCTGCTTAAAGATGCAGCCCTTATGCCTATATAGGATGCAATATATTTCAATTCAACTCTATCATTGAAATGAGGATATTGTCTGCAAAAATCAATATATCGTTCTTCTGCATTCATTAAGGCTAAATTTCTAACCCTGTCTTCCAATTTACCCACTTCCCTCAAATAATACCTTACAAATATACTATTCAATTTTTCATCTTTTGTTATAATTTTATGTATTAATTTATATGGGAGTTGAATACACTCACAATCCTCAAGACATTCAATAGTAAATGATGAAACACATTCTACTCGTAAACCTTCAGAAGAAAAGAATTCATTATCGCTGCTAAAACATTTTGTAATATCATTCCCCTGATCATCAATATAATATCCCCTAACTATCCCATGGATTATAAAATAAAGACTTGTAGACTTCATTCCTTCCAACAATACAATATGTTTGGCAGAAAACTTTATAAAAAAAGCTTCCTTGTTAATCATATCAGCAGTACTTTCCTCTATTTTTATTCCAAGTCCTGCTTCCAAATATTCACTCACATTCACCCTTTTCCTCATCTCCCCTTTTATCCTTCAAATTTTTTTAACTATAAATTACTACAAAAATTTTTTCTAAAATTCAGCGGCGATACATTTTTAACTTTTTTATATATACGGCTGAAATAATTTACATCACTAAATCCACAATTCAATGCTATTTCTGTTATATTTAAATCAGTTTTTTGCAGCAGTGAATCTGCTTTTTGTATTCTAAGGTTATTTATATAATTCGTTAGAGATCTACCTGTAATTTGTTTAAATGTCCTGCAAAAATGCTCTTTACTAATATGAGCCATTTCTGAAATTTCATCTAAAGTTATCTTTTCAGTAAAATTTTCGTTGATGTACAAAAATATATTTTTTAATCTGTTTAGATTATCAACTCGACAGTTAAATTGTTTTGCTGTTAAAATTTTTTCAACATATCTTCTAAATAACAGTACAATAAGTTCATATATATATGCTTTTACAGCCAGTTCGTATCCAAGCCTTTTTGAAAAATACTCCTCAATAATTTTATCTGCACAATTGAGTATCTCCTTATCATTCCTAACTAGATTTTTAAATAAAATGAGGTTCTTTGCCAGTGGTACCATGAACTTGGTCTGGCAGGAGTCCATCTGACTACTAAAGAGAAATGAAAGGTCAACCCTTATAATATAATATATTAAATTATCACATAAGCTTTCACAGTAATGAAGTTCATTGCTGTTCACAATTATAAAATCCCCAGCTTTTACATGAATACTTTTATAATTGCACCTGATTAAGGCACTACCCTGGATAAAATAAAAAAATTGAAGATGCTCATGCCAATTTTCTTCAAATGTAGCTCCTAGCTTATTAACTTTTACTTTAAATATATCTACAAAAAAATTTCTATTGGGCATATCTTTATAATAATAATTAATTTTAGACTTATTCATAATTGCAGCATCTCCTTATATCAATATAATGCTAATATCAATCAATATATTCAATGAAATTCAATACTTATATTGTTATTATATATCTAGATGTTTCACTAGTAAATATCAATAAAATACTACTATTTTAAAAAGAAAGGGGTTATCTAACTAACATGGAATATAAAAATAAATACGGAATTTTACTTGTTGTTATATCTATGACTTTTATGTCTTGTCTTGTTTCTAATATTGTTAATGTAGCTCTGCCTGTAATGTCAAAAAAACTTTCAGTACCTATGGTATCTATAGAATGGGTTGTAGCAAGTTATATCATCTCGATTTGCTCAACTATTTTAATATTTGGAAGGCTAGGTGATATAATAGGCAAAATGAAGGTATTTAAATTTGGAATGGTTGTCTTTACTATCGCTTCTTTCACATGCGGCATTTCAACTTCATTTACAGAGCTTATTATATTTAGAATCATACAAGGCATTGGTGCTTCAGCTTACATGGCCAACAATCAAGGTATTATAACTCAGGTTTTTCCAAGAAATGAAAGGGGAAAAGCCCTTGGAATTTTGGCATCCTCTGTTGCCCTAGGAACCTTAATAGGGTCACCTGCTGGTGGATTTATTACCTACTATCTAAGTTGGAATTATATATTTTTCGTCAATGTACCTATTGGAGTAATTGCATTTATCGCTGCTTTAAAAGTATTGCCCCATAGTAAAAACCAAAATAAGGAGATAAATAGTAAACTTGATGTAAAAGGATCAACCTTTATTTTCCTATCAATGGTACTTTTATTTGGCTCCCTGATTCAAGGGCAGAAGGTCGGATATAATAATCCTATTATAATTACAATATTTATTGTATCTATTCTATTTATAGCAGTATTTATTGTATTAGAAAATAAAATAGAAAAACCTCTCATACAAATGAAAATTTTTAAGAACAATGTATTTTCTTTAAGCTTGTTTTGTGCATTTATATCATTTGTTTGTCTAAATGCTTCAATAATTATAATACCTTTTTATCTTCAAGATGCAATGAAACTAAACTCTAGTATAACAGGTCTTATAATGATAGTACAGCCACTAGTCATGGCTGTGATTTCTCCGCTTTCAGGAAACTTGTCAGACAAAATAGGCTCCAAGCTTTTAAGTTTTTTAGGACTCTTGCTTATGAGTATAAGTTTTATATTCCTATCATTTTTAAATCAATATTCTTCTATAACAAAGATTATACTTTATATTGTTGTATTAGCTTTAGGACAATCACTGTTTCAACCTTCAAATAATTCACTTATAATGTCAACAGTTCCTAAAAATGAACTAGGAATAGCCGGAAGTGTCAATTCTCTTGTGAGAAACTTAGGACAAATTATAGGAATTATACTTTCCACAAGCCTCTTATATAGTTTTATGAGCATTAAGATAGGTTATCGTGTAACAGATTATGTTACAGGAAGAGATGATATTTTTGTATATGGAATGAAATATGTATATATTGTTCTAACTATTGTATGTGCCTTCGGGGCACTACTCACTGCTTTTAGAATGCACAATAAGAAAATCACACAAATAGATCAGTCAGCTGCAGATGTACACGGTAAAAATTTTTAAAAATTGATTTCTGTATAATATTTTATTTCAAAGCATTTTAAACAATATTTACAGCAGTAAAAGCAATAAAAAATGTAAAATTCTAAACTATAACGTGATGTGAACTTAAAATTTTATAAAGGAAGTGAAATAAATTTGCATACATGGAAAACATATGGTATGATTTTCATAAAAAGGGAGCATGCTTAAGCATGCTGAGAGGAAGTATATGCTTCGACCTATAACTTGATTCGGATAATACCGACGTAAGGAAATATTTAATTTATGCTGTTTTTGTATGTTTTATGAGTGTAGATGGAATGTGCCTTACAAGGTATGTTCCATTTTTATATTTAAAAAGCAGTGGGGGAGCGCCCGAGGCTTTATAATAAAAATACAACTAAATAGCGAGGGAACTTGTGTTTCAAGGTGAGAGGAAGCTTTTGAGCTTCGACCGACCAATATGATTTGTCATATAGGGAATTGCTATTTGGTTACTCTAAAATTATGCCTGCGATAATGATGTTTATTTCCTATGTGATAAATTTAGAAAATAAATATTATTATGGAGGTACTTTATTATGGAAAGAAACTCAAAACTATTAAAAAAACTTATGCTGGCAATGATGGTGGCAATGGGAGTTGTCATTTCGCCAATTCTTCGTATAGAAGGAATGTGTCCTATGTCTTCTGTTATAAATATTACATGTGCAGTTTTTTTTGGACCTTGGTATGCGCTGCTTTGTGCTGTTTGTATTGGAATTATAAGAATGTTTCTTATGGGAATTCCACCTTTAGCTTTGACAGGTGCTGTTTTTGGAGCTTTTTTAGCAGGATTTTTATATAGGATATCTAAGAATACTTTAATTTTTGCAGTTTTAGGTGAAGTTATCGGAACAGGTATTATAGGTGCTGTTGTCTCATCGCCTATTATGACATATTTCTGGGGCAAAAAAGGACTTTCACTTATGTTTTATATTCCTTTATTCTTTACTGCTACAATTATTGGTGGAACAATTGCCTTTATTTTTTTAGGAGCATTAAGCAAAAATGGAATGCTTATAAAGATTCAGAAAAACTTGGGGGTAAAAGTTTATGAAAAATCAACAGATAGGGATAAACAACCTATTGCAAATAAAACGCAATGTTAAAATAAAAAAACCTCTTATTCATTATATTACAAATCCAATTTCAATAAATGATTGTGCAAATGCAATGCTTGCTATTGGGGCAAAACCTATTATGGCCGAGCATCCTCTAGAAGTTTCTGAAATTACATCTGCTTCTAACGCACTTGGTGTTAACCTTGGAAATATAACTGATGTTAGGATGAAATCCATGTTGATTTCAGGTAAAACAGCTTTTAAAGAGAGGATTCCCCAAGTAATTGATCTTGTTGGTGTTGGCTGCAGTAAATTGAGGTTTAATTATGCAAAAAAGTTTATTTCTCAGTGCCATCCAGATGTCATCAAAGGTAACTTATCTGAAATAAGAGCAATTTGTGGTATAGAAAGCAATGCAAAAGGAATAGATGCAGGAGAATGTGATAGGATAACAGATGATAACTTTGATGAAAATATAGAAATTGTGAAAAAACTATCCCTTAGAACAAATTCTGTTATTGCAGCTACTGGTGCAGTAGATGTAATAACTAACGGCAGCCAAACATATTTAATAAAAAACGGCTGTGAAATGCTTTCAATGGTAACAGGTACAGGATGTATGGTTACTGCACTCATAGCAAGTTATATTTCTTCCTTAGATATATTTGGTGGTACTATTTTAGCTGTATCACTTATGGGAATATGCGGGGAACTTTCTCAGCATACTACTGGTATAGGAAGCTTTAGGACTGATCTTATAGATAATTTATTTACAATTTCTGATAATACTATAACAAATAAAATAAAGTGTGAATTAAAATAATATAAACAGATTTCTAAGCATCAGATGGAGTTTTAACTCCACCTGATGCTTAGAAATCGTTATCCAGGGACGTAGCTGCTCTTTACTCCCACTTGGAGAAGAAGTGGGGGTATTAGAGCAGGTAGTCATCGGATAAAAAGCTTAAAAATTTGAGAACGTACCTAAATCAAGTACGTTCCCTCTATTCTATCGGCATATAGTTATAAACAGCTGACTCCACGGTACCTTTATAATCACTGCTGTATAACGTCAACACAGGAAACTTAACAATTTTATACGCCTGGGAAATGAATGTAATTAATGGTATTTCATTTTTCATAAAGCTCTTTAAATTTTTACTTCCTGAAGTAATATACCAGGCATGCTTATGAGAAGGTATAGTAAATACTTGCATATCTTTTGGTATTTGTCCTGCTTTTGAAACTTGTACCCCTACTATAAATGAAAAGCTGAATTTGTGAATTAAAGTTTTAGGCTTTTCATATTGAGGAAGACTGTCAATTCCATCTATTGTATAAATATCACAAGGATTTATCACATTACTAATTTCATCAATTCTTCTTCTAAAATTTTCAACTAGCTTAAATTCTTTTCCAAAGGGAATAAATTTTTTATATTCACAGCCAACAAAAGTCATCTCAGGTAAAGTAGTTGTACCCATATTATTTTCAATTTCATCAGCACTAACCTTGGAACACTCTGTATACACTTTTTTCATCTTACAATTAACTGATGAAAGATTTTCTTGAAATTTTTTGTACTTTGAACTGAGCACCTTTAAATCTTCATCTATTAATTTAAGTAAATCGTTCATATATTTTATATTATCCTTAGAACTTGCATAACTTATAAACTGCTCTAATAATTTCAAATCAGTTTCAGTTAGTTCAGCATCATACAAATTATCTACATAATTTTGAATGTCTTCTTCATTCATTGAATAAAAATCTTTATCTCTGTTTTTAATTATTTCTTCAAGCAAATTCCAATCAATTTCATCTGATTCCATGCTTTCTAATATTTCTTTATTAACTTTTAACTCATGACTGTCGTCAAGTACTTTAACAAGATGAATCCATGCATTTTCCTTTTCTCTTCTGTCAATTGGCTCATCAAGGTAATTTGAATACTTCAAACAAATGTATCTACCAAAAAATCCAGGAAAGATGCGTATCAGCTCTTTTTTCATATACCCTTCTTTTTCCCTTTCACTCATGTCAAGGCTTCTTTTTAACAGCATCATGTCATCAGTAACTTTTCCTATATCGGAATTTAGAAAATTAATATCATTTATGCACAGCTGGAAAATGTCTTTGGATCTTTCCATATTTAAAATTTGTGCCTTTATCTTATTTAAATGTTCTGTAAATATCTCTTCCATTTCTTTAGGATTCACTATTATTTCTCTAATCTTTTTTACTGGTATATCAAAGTTTCTTAAAACAGAGATTTGCTTTAATTTTTCAATATCTTCTTTAGTATAATCCCTATAATTATTTTCCTTATTTACTGAAGGACTAATAAGTCCATTTTCCTCATAATAGTTTATGGCTTTTTTTGTAAGAGATGTGATCTCCATAACTTCACTTATCTTCATTAAAAATTCCCCCTTAGATACTATTCATAGTATAAACCAGTACCCAAGGCATCAGTCAATAATCAATTTTTCATACATCCAAAATGGAATCCAGGCCATCAGGCATGGACAATGCTCAAATAATATAATTTAATTCTTGGCACGGGTAATTAAAAACTGTAATAAATTTTCCTTCAATAAAACCTATACTCTGATACAATTTTCGGGCAGCTATACCTTTTACGTCACCTTCACGGTAAGTTATCACTTTTAAATTTGTACCTTTAGGGAACAAATCAAACATATGCTGTATTAAATTTGTCGCAATTCCATTCTTTCGATACCTTGGATGAGTTGCAAGAAATGCAAGTTCACAATTCTTTCTTGAAAATATTAGTTCCCCTACTAATTTTCCTTTATCATTTTTTGCAATTAATGCCTCTTGATTCAAAATACTTTGGTGCAGCACATTTTTATATTCTTTTAAATCTAGTCCAGGAAAGCTTTCTTTAACAAGCTCTAACAAATCTATCCAACTCTGAAAATCGCAGTTATCTGCGTAATCTACTTTCACAACCTTCACCTCTTTTTTGATACCTAATTTTTCTATACTAATAAGTTTATAAATTCTTCGAACCTATATTCTTATATCAAAATCGTGCTAAATTTCAGCAATACAATTCTTGCTTTATACCGCCAATACAATTATTATAATACAAGTACCTTCTATTAATGAACATAAAAATTTTTAAAGTGGTGATAAAAAGTGAAAAAATCAAAAGTAGAAAGAATAAATTTTTACAGCAATATACTTCGTAAAGAAATGGCTGTGTCGGTATATTTGCCTGAAGGCTATAATGATTCAGCTCCCCTACCTGTATTATATTTTCTGCATGGAAGAAGTGGAAATGAAAATATACTTCTTCAGCTAGGTATGGATACTAAAGCCGATGAAATGATAAATATCGAAAAAATAAAACCTATGATAATTGTATGTCCAAGATATGAAAACAGCCGCGGCTTGAATTCATCCTTAATCTGTAAAGAAGTACCTGATCCCGGGAATAACAATAGAACTATAAATCTTGGAATGTATGAAGATTATTTTATAAAAGAAATAATACCTCTGACAGATAAAACCTTCAATACCATAAAAGATAGAAAAGGAAGATACATAGGTGGAATATCTGCCGGTGGTTATGCAGCCCTTCACAATGCCCTAAGACATCAATCTATGTTTTCAAAAGTTGGAGGACATATGCCTGCTTTAGAACTGAAACTTGAAGATGAAGACAAACCATATTTTAAAGACATGGATATATGGGAAAAATATGATCCCATACATATTGCCAAAAACAGTAGTATTTCTTCCGATATTGATGTATATCTTGACGCTGGAGATAAGGACGAAGGTGGTTTTTATGAAGGCTGTTCAATATTACATAAAATATTGAAGGAAAAAAGAGTAACTTCTCAAAATCATGTATTTTGTGGTAACCACAGTGCGGAATATATAAAATCAAATATTGAGAAATATTTACAGTTTTATGGACGCTAATATTAATTTTTAAGGAATCTGCTGAAATTTTTCCAACCGTTTTTCACTTTTCTACATTGAAGCAAAAAAGGTGGCCTCAGCCATTAAATTCAAACAGCTTAAGGCACTTGTGTTTTGCAAATTGGTTGGAAAAACTTCTGACTTTCACTTGCCAGGATCTATTCAATAAAGCCTTTTGTCTGCATTTTTTCTGTATTACAAAACAATGCCATTCCTGTTTTCATTTTTCTAAAACTTAATTTTTCATAAAAGGCTTCTTTACCCGGTGAAGCATACAATATAAAATTGCACTGTGGAATACGATTTAAAATACCATTAACAATTGTTCTTCCAACATTTTTACCTTGATATTCAGGTAATACTGCTACATCATAAATTGCAGCCTGGTAAGTTCCATCTGAAATTGCACGACCAAAACCAATTAATTTATTATTATCAAAAACAAATATAGTAGTATGACTATTTTTAAAAGCTTTCTCATGCACTTTTCCTTCAAAATATGACATTCCAGCTTTTTTCAATATCTCACATACGTCATCCCAATTAATATTTAAACAATTATATTGAATCTTAAGCTCCATATTTTCCCCTCCTTGAAATAATATAACCTTATCTATAAGTATAAATGCTTACACAGCGTAAGCTTCAAGTGAAATTTCTACATACATTATATGGCAGATTTAAGGCTGGATATTTATTAAATATGGAGAATTTTATGAAAGAGTACATAGAAATCTCTTCCTGATGATGACCAAATTGAGCTTGGAAAACACAATATAAATATTGAAATTGTAAAATCAGCAGGACATTCAATGGCTTGGGAAAATCCTAAAGGATTAGCAGAAGCAATTAAAAAAGGTATTCTTTATGCAAGATTAAATTTTTAATTGATATATTATTGGCTACATTCCTTCTCGTTTAAATCCCTCAATTTTCAATTTACACTTCCATACGATTCTTAGCATTGTTACAGATATTGCTGCAAGTAATACTGTAAATATTACAAGGATATAGTCACCTGTATTAACCGCTCCTATCAATTCCACAAAAAAACAAATAACTTCTGCAAGGGAAAGTACTTTGAAAAGATTTCCAATTCTTTTGTATTGAGCAATTTTTGATTCCACATCTGTATACATTTCAAAAGGGCCATCTGATGCTTTCTTTTTCAAATATACCCATCTCCACCATTGGCCTACAACTTGTACTCCTATATCGTTCATAAAAGATGAATAATCAACTGTATCACCTTTCCAATTATCAAACAAATCCATTTGATAATTATATTCTCCAGGTTCACATGGTTCAAAAGTATAAAATCCAAGGAAAAATTTTTTGAATTCCCATCCATCTAAAGACATTTTTTTTAACCAAGCTTCTTCTTCATCTTTTTCATAATACAATTTAAATTTTAGCATATATTTATACCTCCTTAATCATCCATCTTTTCGCGTTATTTATAAGTTCTTCCAGCCTATTGACTTCTTCTTTAAATACTTCTGTCCCCATATCTGTAATGAGATATTCCTTTTTTTTTCTTGATTTTGTATCCTCACTATATAAACTAATCCATCTCTTTTTAAGCATTGAATTAATAGCACCATATAAAGTTCCTGGCCCTAGCGTTACCCTTCCATCTGTCATTTTGCTCACATCCTGAATAATTCCATATCCATGGTTGGGTTTTTGTGTCGCCAATAAAATATAAAATGAAGCCTCTGTTAAAGGTGTACTATTGTCCAAATCTATCAACCCCCGTTATATCGTCATACGATATATACTAATATATCACCTGCCGATATATTAGTCAATAATATTTTATCTGATTTTTAAACATTTTTGTAGAATTATATAATATAATAAAGTCAAAGAAAAAATAGAATAAATCAATATGAAACTATAATTTAAGCGGATATAACAGCATGTTTCTAATCCTTTTTTCACTTAAATTATATAGGGAGATAAGCAGATGACAGAAAAAGAAAATGATAAAAAGCTAAATATTAAAAAAATATTATCCAATACTTTAATAATTTCTTTCACAGTTTTAGTATTAGGATTTGCTATAAATTTTAAATATGCAGTAGGATATCTATCTATTCTTATTGTTCATGAACTGGGACATTATATTACAGCAAAGTTTTTGAAACTGAATGTCACTTTTGGAGGGTTCACCCCAATTGGAGCGTATATAACTCATGAAGATCCTAAAAATTGCAAAGAAAATGCACTTATTGCACTAGGAGGACCATTATTAGGAGGGATATGTGGGCTTATTTGCTATATAATTTATTATATTATAGGAGATTACACATTTTTAGTATTAAGTTTCACTTCAATAATAATAAATTTGAGCAATTTAATACCAGTAAAGCCCCTTGATGGCGGACATATAGTTGAATCAATATCTCCTATTCTATGTTATATTGGATTTCCATTTTTAATATATCTGTTTATATCAGTAAATAATTTAAAAAGTAAGATAATATTACTTTTTATTATGGCAGCAGGTGCTTATCAAACCTATAATTTTACCATTAAATATAAAACAGATTCTTATTATAAGCTAGACAAACATAGTAAAATAATTTTTATAATTATATATAGCCTATTGGTATTATCCTTGGCTGGGAGTGCAATATACATTTATAACACCTTTGATTATAAATATATATTTAAAAATATATCTAGATATAAATAATCATAATTATATTATTTTTCTCAAGTGTAATTTACTTTTGATACATTCCATGTTTATGAAATTCATACCATTTATTAATTTCATCTGCAGGTTTAATCTTTAAATATAGCATAATTTCTTTAGCAAATTCTAATGCTGCTGTTCCATTTGCAGTAATGACATTGGAATCACTTACTGCTTGTTTCTCAACATAATTACTCTTTCCTTTATAATGAGGTGACTGAGATTTCAAAAATTCTAATGTATTACTTGTATGTTTTCTATTATCCAAGTAACCATTTTCACCCATAAAAAAGGTGGCACCACAAATTGCTGCTACTGGAATATTATGATCAAGTGCATAATCAACTATAGGTTTAACATTATTATTTTTCTTTTCCGTCCATGCATTGCCGCCAATTAATAAAAGCATTACAAATTCCTTAGGATAGTCCTTTATACAATAGTCTGGAACGGTATGAAAGCCTCCCATTGATATCTTAAGTTCTTTATCAAAACTTAAAGTTTTAACAGCATATTCTGTTTCTGGTGCATTAAGTTCAGAACATATGTAAGCACTCTCCCAATCAGCATATCCATCAAAAATAAATGCAAGTATTTCTTTTTTCATTATTAAGCACATCCTTTCTTAAACATTATATATAAATAAAGCTGACACCTGTATGTCATCTTAGAAAAATTTTTCCTTAGGTACTTATACATAGTATAAAGCAGCTTCTAAGGAGCCAGTCAATAATCAATTCACAAATAGTGATATAATTATATTATCATTTTATCTGGTGGCTACCTACTGTAACACTCCCACCAAGTAAGATTCATTGATAATAAGTGAGGTATAATATGCTGGAAATATTTATTTGTGACGACAACAAATCTTATAGAGATAAAATTAAACAAATTATTGAGAACACTATTTTGAGGGAATCTTTAGATTTGCATATACCCCTCTGCACTAACAGCCCAATAGAACTATTAAAATATGTAGAAGATCATGCAGCAACTGGAATTTACTTTCTGGATGTTGATTTAAAAAGCAGCATGAATGGAATAAAGCTTGGTGAAAAAATAAGAGACTTAGACCCCTTTGGATTTATAATATTTACAACTATCCATATGGAAATGAGCTATCTCGTATTTAAATACAAAGTTGAAGCAATGGACTATGTTGCTAAAGACGAAGATGATTTTAAAGCACGGGTAACAAGTTGTCTTATGAAGGCTTATAATATTTATACTAGAGAGAATCTTAGTGAAGGATATATTAAAGTAAATGAAGATTCTAGAATAATAAATATAAAGCTATCTGATATCTTATTTATTGATACAAGCAGTACCCCTCATAAGATAAGAGTACATGAGGAAAATAGACAAATAGAGTTTTATGGAAATCTTAAAGATATAGAACAAAAACTAACTTCAAATTTTTACAGGTGTCATAAGTCCTATATTGTAAATAAAAACAAGATTGACGAAATAGATTTGAAAAATAACAAAATCATTATGGTAAATGGCGAAGAATGTCTTGTTTCTTTTAGATATAAGAGAGGTCTTATAAAATGATTATTAAAAAATTTCCCATAAGCAAACTTTTTACAGATGTGTTCTTCCCTTCACTGCAAATTAGCTTATTGTGTTGTATTTCAATATACATATTATTTAAAGATAAAGTTACCTTAAATGTAATGAAAAAGTACTTTCTCATATCTTTTGTAGTTGGAGTGGTGCTTCAAACTGGTTCATATACCATAATACTCCCTATCTTTACAATACTAATAATATTTTTATTAAAAAATAGTAAAGACATAAAAAGTACTATAGAAATAATCATAACCATTTTTACAATATACTTTATTAACATCATGTATAATGGAATTTTAAAACTAGATGTTTATAAAACAATATCTTTTAAAAATTGCATTTTTGAACTCATAATTATTCTATTTTTTATACTTTTAATATATATAATTAAAAAACATATTCCATGTAAACTTAAGAAATCGAGAAAAATTTCACTACAGCAAATAAGATATAGAATGATTCTAAGTATAAGTATTCCTATAGCTTTAAGTATATTCTTTATTTATCCTCTGGCAGATTCAGCAAATTACTTTGGAATATATTTTATAATTGAATGCTATCTTCCACTTGGGATTCCTCTTATTTCAATAATACTCATACTTATAATAATTTATAATTATGACAAGAGTTTAAAAATTGAATTTGATTTAAAAAGAGAAATTGAAGAAAAAGACAGAATAGAAGAATATGCACATGTAGTTGAAGAAATGTACAGTGAAACCAGAAAGTTTAAACACGATTACATAAATATGCTTATTCCCCTTAAGGAATATATAGATACTTCTAATGTGAATGATCTCAAGGATTTCTTTTATGATAATGTACTCAACATAGACAAAGATATAAAGTGGAATAACACAAATATAGATAAGTTAAAACATATTAAGATACTGCCTTTAAAGGCCCTGATTTCTACAAAACTAATAAAAGCATTATCCTCAAGGATAAATATAAAAGTAGAAATAGTGGAAGATATATCTCAAATATCTATGAACATAATGGATTTATGCAGAATACTTGGAATACTTTTGGATAATGCAATAGAAGCATCTATGAAATGTGATTTGTCTAAGCTATATTTCTGCATTTGTGTAAAAAAGGATTATGTGGTTATAGCCGTTCACAATAACTTTGGGAATACAAAACCAGTGATACACAAAATATATGAAAAAGGTTTTTCAACTAAAGGAGATGGAAGAGGCCTTGGCTTATATATCTTAAAAGATATTATAGATACAAAATACAATAATGTATTTATAGATACATCTGTTGAGGGCAATATGTTTATACAGGAATTATGGATTAAGAATATGCATGGGACATCCTAACTAGGATGTCTTTTTCTTTAACGTAAATTTTTTAATCTTAACCGTATCAGCTTCTGCTATTTATGAGTTCAGGATAGTCTCTTTGGACTAATACATAAAATATGCACTAATACCTGTTAATATGTAATTGAAGTTTGGAGCTGCAAACAAAAATTACTCTTTTAAGAAAGGATAAAAAATGGAACCAATTTTAGAAGTAAAAAATTTAAGTAAATATTATAAAAATGAAAAAGTAATTGACAACATCAATATGAAGGTATTCAAAGGAGACATCTATGGTTTTATAGGACCAAATGGTGCTGGGAAAACAACAACTATAAAAACTATTTTGCGTTTACTAAAGCCTTCAAGTGGTGAAGTCTTCATAGGCGGCAAAAATGTATTAAAAAATGGAGAAAACAATCCTTCAGATATAGGAGCCATGATAGACTATCCTAGCTTTTACAACAACTTATCTGGATATAAAAATTTAATGCTCTATGCAAATGTCTTGAATCTCAGCAAAAAGAGAGTTTATGAAGTTTTAGAATTAGTAAAATTGATGGAAGATAAAGATAAAAAAGTAAGCAATTATTCTATGGGAATGAAGCAGAGGCTTGCAGTGGCAAGAGCATTTTTATCAAAGCCTAGAATTGTAATATTAGACGAGCCAACTAATGGTCTGGACCCAGAGGGAGTAAGAGATATGAGAGATTTAATTAAAAAATTAGCTAGAGAAAATGGTACAACTTTCATATATTGCTCTCACATTTTAAATGAAGTACAAAACATATGTAATAGAGTAGCAATGATAAATAAAGGCAGGATAATCATTGAAGACTCTATGGAAAATATGCTTAAAAGTGCTAATTCTCTAGAAGACTATTTTATGAAAGCAGTGGGACTCTAATATGATCAAAAATGAATTTATAAAACTTTTTACTCCTTTAAAAATATCAATATATGGAGGTATCATACTTATATTCATCTTATTGAATGATTTAATATTTGCAGATAAAGCCTCCACCATAGTTACTTTTCATACTTTGCTTTATAGTGATATGTCTTCCCTTGTATTTATGCTTCCAATAATTTTAGCACCGATAGTTTCCGATATAATTACACGTGATTATGAATGCGGCTGCATGAAATTTCTTGTAATTTATAAAAGCAAAGTAAAAGTGCTTTTATGCAAAATAGTTTCTCTTATTTTAATAACAGGCACTATGATAATTTTTACATTTGTTATCTTAAATGTAATCTATATTTTCAAGAATTCAGTACATATTGATTTACTTTTAGATATAAAAATGGGATTATTGTTTTTAACTGCACTTATGCCAGTATTACTTATATATGTTTTAATTTCTATACTATCTAAGAATAGCACTATAATATCATTACTTGTGTTTCTCTTAATTGTAATGTCAGACTTTATTCCTAAGACAATTGGAAATATAACTCCACGAAGATTTCTATGGGAATGTCTTTTAAAAAATCAAACTGATAAATTTTCTATAATATTATTTTCAATATATATTGTAGTTCTTGTAATTTTAAACTTTAAGTTATTCAACAAAAAGGAGCTGATACATTGATACTCAAACTTTTTAAAAATGAAATTATAAAAATACTGCATTCTAAAAATTTATATATACTTATGGGATTCTTGATATTCATGATTGCAGCAATATGTTATCTGATAAATTTAGAGACAGGACATATAATGAATAATACACCTATAACACGTAAATACAGCAGCCAGCTTAAAGTGGAAATTTTAAATATGAATAGTGTAATATTTTTAAAACAATTCAGTACAGAATTCATATTTAGGACAGTGGTACCTTACTTTGCATTCTTTATGACTGTATTTTCAGTTGGCATATTTGGTGAAGATTTTTTTAGTGGCAACATGAAATACTTTGCAAGATTAACTACAGATCATGTTGATGTATTTAGAGCAAAAGCACTTAGTATTATTTTTTATTCAGCACTAGTAGTTATTTTGACATTGATATTAGGATTTACAATAAGTGCCTTTGTTTTTAAATTAAGTTTTGATGGTTTAGGAAGAATTGTATTAATTTATTTATCTGCAGTAATTCCAGTTGCTTCATTTGGATTGATTATAGGAATAATATCTTTGTTTTTTAAAAACACGACAATCAGTATAGCTATAGGTATTGTAAGTTCAATATTTTTAACTGTTTCAGACAGACTTACAATCACAAGTAACTTTTCGCCCATAGGAGTGCTTGGTCTTATGGATAAGTTCAGAGCTGACAATATATCATTAATCTCTTTACTCACCGCCAATGCAGTATCAATTGTCTATTTGACATCTGCCTATTTTATAGGTAAAAAACTATTTAAAAATAGACAATTCAACTTTTAGACATATTTATTTTTTAAAATACCCAAGTTTGCTGATATTCAACGGTTTTGGGTATTTTAATTTTTATTAGTCTTTAATCAAATTAGATATTCATTTCTATTGATTGCCTTGCAAAACAAGAATCTTTTCATTGTTTACTTATGAGAATTTGCTAACTTATTTAGTGTATCAGTAAATTCTGTAATTTCTTGTAAACTTGCAGTAACCTCTTCAATTGCAGCAGATTGTTGTTCTGCATTTTCCAATGTAGAATTAGATGATTCTATAGTTTTTCCAACTGAATCCTCTATCTTACTTGTAAGCTCTGATATTTTTAAAGCTGTTTCCTTAGAACTTTGAGATAGACTTCTTATTTCCGTTGCAACAACTCCAAATCCTTTGCCAACTTCTCCTGCCCTAGCTGCTTCTATAGCTGCATTTAATCCAAGCATTTTCGTTTGATCTGCTATACTTTTTATTGAATCCAGTATTGTATTAATTTCCACGGATATATTTTTTACATTACTTACTTCTTCATTTAAAACATGTTGATTAGTAGTAACATTAACTGAAGATGCTGATAACTCTTCCATAGTTGCCGAAATTTGGTTAAAATTATCTGAAAGCACTTGAGACATACCTCTAATTTTTAATTCTTCATATCCCATTTTTGATAATGCATTAGCAATGATATATAATACTTCTGCAGCTGCTTTTACACTTTTTTCAGTGGTAATTTTCACTTTATTTACAGCTTGTACATATTCATCTTCATTAATTCCTATCTCCTTTGCACTTTCTCTATATTTTGATTCCTCAGGATTAGAATTTAATATTTGGCCACCTAAAATTGTTCCAATTTGCCTGCCTTCTACTATTATAGGTGCAGCAAAGTCAATTAATCCTGCATGACAAGTATAAACATATGGTCTTCCTGTTCTTGCAGCTTCTTCACCACCTCTTTTATGTGATTCAGCACACCTGTCACTGCCAATCTTTGTGGATTGAGTAAATTTTATACAAAAATCTGTATAACAACTTGGCTTAGTTACTGGTTTACCATTGACATCTACCGTTACACTGCCAATATCCATACTTTCTGCAAAATTATCTTGAAATTTTTGAAGTAAATCAATATCAATAACATCCTTTATCTCTATTAAATTTAAATCAATATCATTATCTTTAGTTATTTTAGCCATAATACTTCCTCCAAAATATAATAATTTTAAATCTTAAATTTCTTAATTAAGTCTGACAGATTAGACGTCTCTTCTATAGTTCTTTCAGAATCACTTTTAACCAGCTCTGATTTATTTGAAATTTCACCTGCTTTTTCTGCTATATTTTGAGTTCCTTCAGCAGTTTCATTACTTGCAACTGCTATTCCATCAATTACCTGTACCATGCTCTGTATGGAAGCATGTAATTCTTCTGATGTCGAACTAAAATTTGACACTAAATTTTCTACGAATACAGCATCATTGTTATACTGCTCAGCTGTTTCACCCAATATTTCATAATCCTTAATAACATTATTTTCTATAAACTCCAGTATGTTTTTTGAATTATTACTTAAATTGTCCACGGATAATATTACACCTTTAATTACCTGTTGTATCTCATTAACTGCTGCTTCTGATGTTTCTGCCAATTTTCTTATTTCGTCTGCAACTACAGCAAAACCTTTTCCTGCTTCTCCTGCTCTTGCAGCTTCTATAGAAGCATTTAAAGCTAATAAATTAGTTTGAGATGCTATATCCAAAATAGATTCAGATAAAACTGAAATTTTTTCTACAGCCCTTGCCTTTTCAATAGATTCAGATAATTTCATTTCAGTATCCCTATAAATTGATAGTGTATTATCTTTAGACTCTATTGCTTTGGATTTTAAATTTTCTGCCCTACCTTTTATTTTGGCTGCTGCATTTGAGCCTGATTCAGCCTCATCAGCAATATTCTCCACAGCCTTTTCTACTTCCAAAGCAGTAGCATTCAGCTCTTGTGTGGATGCTGAAGTTTCCTGAGTAGTAGCAGCCAACTCTTCTGTTACTGCAGATATTTCCATAACATTATTATTTAACTCTTCCATACTGCTGTCTATTTCATTTACATTACTTACAGTTGAATTTGAACTGTTTATTACATTTGCTACCAATGCCTTTATTGACTTTTGAGTTTCATAAACAACCCTGGCAATTGATCCAGTTTCATCCTTTAATCCCAACACATCTTCTGACATATGAGCAGTAAAATCTCCCTTTCTTACATTTTCTAGATGTTCCATAGTAATTTTAAGTGTCTTAGAGATTCCTAAAGCTATAATGTATCCCAGGGTAAATGAAATCAACAGTGAAATTACAAATATTGATATGAGCACAATTAATGATACTTTATAATTCTTATCATTCTCTATCTTTATTTCATCTGCTAGTTTAACGTTATGATTGATTAAATTTTCATACATATTTCCCATATTATTATTTGATTTTTTCAGAAAATAAATACTGCTTCCTCCTACAGCACACATTAAAATAGAACAGATAAGCGACAAAAGTAATATTTTCTTTAAGATGGATAACTTCTTTAACATATGTATTTCACCCTTCTAAATAATTTAATAAATTCTTTCCTTCACTATTATAGCAATACACAGTGACTATATTCTGACCACATTTTATAATTTACTAACATCACAACAATTCAAAAGCATGAAAAATGCAATCGTATTTTCATTACAATATGTCATTTCATCTCCCTTAAGTTTGTAATTAATAGTTCCAGTATGTTCATTGCATTCTTAAACTTATATTTTGAAATAAGCTTTTTAAGATCTGCAGCCTGTTCTTTTAACTCATCCGGCCATATTAACCTTTTATATTCTTCCATAACCTCTGTACACTTTTTAGGCTTTCTCATTTTTACAAACGGCCTAAGTTCATATAAAAACTTTAGCAATTTTTCCTGTCTAGAAACAGGACCTGCAGCCTGCAGTACACTCTCCTCTTCTGGAAGCCAATTTTCTAAATATCCTATCATTTTTGCAAGCACTACACTTGTTTCTTCAATCATAGGTTTCAATGCATCAAATGAAGAGTGTTTTCTAAGGGCTGTTTCTAGGCTGACTGCTTTATTTTGAATAATAACAGCACCAATACTGCCTGATATTCCTTTTAAAGTGTGAGCAATCCGTTCTGCTGAATACCAGTCTCCTTCAGATAACATCTTTTCCATTTTCATCAAAACATCTTTTTGACTTACCGCATACTTTCTAAGTAACTTTATATAGAATTTTTTCTTACCAAGTGCCCTTCTTAATCCCAGTTCTGAATCCAATCCCGATATATTAATTTCTAATTTATCCTCCTGTAACTTGACTGAAGGCTGCTCCACCTGCTGTATCTTTGTTTTTTTAGCAGGTATCCATTTTAAAAGGGTTGCAAACAGTTTATTAGGATCAATTGGTTTTGCGACATGATCATTCATTCCCGCCTGCATACATTTTTCTCTATCCCCTGCCATAACATTTGCCGTCATTGCAACAATAGGAAGTGATGCATACTTGAAATTTTCTCTAATTTTCTTTGCAGCAGTGACTCCATCCATTACAGGCATCTGCATATCCATAAGTACAATATCATAATTGCCCTTTCTAACTTTCTCAAGGGCAATTTCTCCATTTTCCGCAATATCAATATAAAAATCTCTATCTTCCAGTAATTCTACTGCTATCTGCTGATTCAACTCATTATCTTCCACAAGCAATATATGTGCTCCGCTTATAGTTTCAATGTATTCTTCTGTCATATTAAAAGGTACATATTCTTTTTCAGTTAATTCACTTATGTTCAGTTTTACAGTGAACCAAAAAGTACTTCCCTTTCCTATTTCCGTTTCAACTCCTACTTCACCATTCATCAAAGATGCCAGCTGTTTAGAAATAGCAAGTCCCAATCCTGTACCTCCATATTTTCTCGTTATAGAAGTATCTGCCTGCTGAAAAGGTTCAAAAAGTTTATTTTTCTGTTCTTTTGTCATGCCAATACCTGTATCCTGAACCTCAAACTTCACTATACATTTATTACTAAATTGTTCTTCTTTTCTAATTCTCACAATAATTTGTCCGCTGTCTGTAAATTTAACAGCATTGTTTGCATAATTTATAAGAATTTGACCAATTCTTAGTGGGTCTCCCTTAAAACTATTTGGCAATCCAGAATCCACCTGAAAAATCAATTTAAGTCCTTTTGATGAACATTTCTCTCCTATAAGAGCTGCAAGGTTGTCAAGCACCTGATCAAGCTTAAAATCTATTTTTTCAATTTCAAATTTGCCTGCCTCTATTTTTGAAAAATCTAATATATCATTGATGATTCCTAGTAAGAGTTTGCTGGATGCCTGTATCTTGTTAGCATAATCCCTTTGCTTTGGATTTAGATCTGTCTTCTGAATTAAGTAAATCATTCCCATAATAGCATTCATGGGAGTTCGAATTTCATGGCTCATATTGGCAAGGAAATCAGTTTTGGCTTGAGCAGCATTTTCAGCAATATTTTTTGCTTTTCTTAGTCCCTCCGCATAATTAATCAATTCCTTATTCTTTTTTTCCAGCTCATTCATAAGTTCGGCTCTTGACAGTATAGACAATTCTTTTTTCACCTTTTCAATAAGATCATCTGTTAAAGAAAAGCTTAAATTACTTAAATAAGAAATTCCTTCTGCAGCTAATAACCCATCTTTCAGATTTTTTAAGCAAAATTCATCGAAAAACTCATTTCCAAAAAGGTAATTTTTATCATCTGCAATTTGCATAAATCTAAATAGAAGTGCCTTTTGATTCTTCCTATAAGTAATAACAATTGAGATCAATATCTCCCTGTCCTTTTTAAAGCCTATGCGGCATATTTCTGATACTGCCGTCTCAATTCTTACAGCTTTAATTTTAGAGAATTCCAGCAGCATAATAATCCTTCGAATTTTTTTTCTAGCTTCAATTATGGAATCTTCACTATTAACTTTAAGAATACCTAGCTCAATCATGTTCCTCTACCTCTTTTAAAATTCTAAACTGAATATTTTAATACCACACAGGATGCATCATCGTTTTCTTTTCCAAACTTTTTTAAAATACCACAAGCAATATCCTCTGAATTTTTCTTTAATAAATCTGCACATTCAAGTGCATCAAAGTGTTCCTTAATTCCATCAGAATGCATGATAAGAATATCATTTGGATATAATTTTACAGTATGTTTTTCAGGACTTGCCATTATATATCCAACTATTCCATCCTTTGGGGTAAACCTCATTGGTTTTGCTCCAAAAATTCTTACAATAATATTACCTATGCCGGCATAAGTTAGTTTCCCAGTAGAAATATTTAGTTGGCATACTGCTGCCACAGCACCTCTTGTTCCCTTTAAATAGTAATGAAGTCCATTCATAATTTCTGTAACTTCATTTTCAAAGCTGTACTCCAAATATTTTTTTGCTAAAAGTGCTACTTTTCTAGCTTCTGAGCCATGTCCAAGCACATCAATAAGTGCAACAAAACAGTGATCCTTATACTTCTTCATTACTGCTATATCGCCGCATTCCTCTTCAGATTCAAGCAGAGCTTCAACACACATTCCAAAATCAACATTTGGCATTATCTCATCCACTTTCGTGCAATAACACGAGTTCCTCTTTCTGGCAAAGATTCTATACCAAACTCATCCATAATCCTTTTTACACTCGGAAGTCCCAGTCCTAAACTATTGGGCAGTGAACTATATTCTTCCTTCATAGCAAGTTCTATGTCTCTTATTCCAGGTCCAAAATCATTTGCATACAATTCGATTCCCTTTTTCTCATAGTTGAAATCACAAATAATGCTGATAGTAATATATCCTTGTTTTGCATAGCGAATAATATTTGTGGATAACTCTGACGCTGCTGTAGCAATCATTACTTCATCAGCACAGGTAAAACCTGCTTTTACCGACATTTGCCTTGTAATAAATATTGCATACTCGTTATCATATACCTCTGATAAGTTTACTATTTTTGATTCTAATACATTTATATCTTTTCTATGGAAAAGGCTAAATTCTTCTAATTTATCCATTACTTTTTACTCCTACTCTCACCATCGTTTGAAATCATTTTAAGCCCCTGCTCTAAATTTACTGCAGCTTTTATATGACTTATATCCACATTCAAATCCATTAAAGAAGATACTATTCCAGGACTCAGACCAATCCACACAACCATAACCCCCATAAGTGAAATTGCCTTTGATATTTTTTCAAAGGCTCTAAAGCTATAAAAGTCAAGCATATATACTGTGCTAAAATCCAATATTGCTCCCTTTATGTAAGATTTATTTGCTCTCACAAGTATACTGCTGCTGCTTATTTTTATATCATCATCCGTAATATCATTTGGTAAAGTCACAATAAGGCATCCGTCTACTACTGTAACAGATGTATTTAAACTACTATTAAAATCATCCATATATTTTCTTCCTATTATTCTTTTTTATTTTTTACTTCTAAATTTAGTATTGTGAAGGCCTCTGAAAGAGCATCACTTAAAGTAGATTTTGTTTTTATATTGTCCATATTAATTCCAAGCTGAATTATAGTTTGTGCAACTGCAGGAGTAATACCTGAAAGTATACATTCACATCCCATAAGCTTCGTAGCTCTTGTTATTTTAATAAGATGATTTGCCACTGCAGTATCTACAGCAGCCACACCTTGAATATCCATGATAATCACCTTTGAATAGGTCTCTGCAATCTTGTTTAACATGCTGTCCATCATATGCTGTGCTCTCATAGAATCTACAACACCTACTACTGGAAGAACCAACACTCCATCCCATAATTCTATAGTAGGTGTAGACATTTCTCTAATAGTACGACTTTGTTCTTTCAATCTTTCTTCGTAGCGAACTCTCTCTGTTATATCAATAAAAAATTCAATTCCTCCAATTACACCTTCTTTTTCATTCCTTAAAGGTACCATATGATATTCAACAGGCTTCTTCAAATCACCTATTGTTATTTCATTCTGTGCAGAATACATTTTTCCACTTTCTATTACTTTACGCATGCAGCATTCATCTGTATTACAGTGCAAAGATTTCCAAATATCACAGCATTTCTTACCTAAAATATTTTTCCATTTCTTACCTATAATCTTCAAACCAGCATGATTTATATAAGTTATTCTTAACTCCTTGTCTACAGCCATTACTGTAGTTGGAATTTGATCTAAAATCTCCATCTTAATCATGGTATTTGCTTCCTGAAAATTTTGAACAATATCTTCCATAATTTTTACCCCTCAATAATTTTTAATATTTATAACTTCTATGGAATAACCCTTTGACATTTGCTTTAAATATATTATACAAAGATACCCTCATTATGATAATGAAAAATATCAAGTTTATAACAGGAAAAAAACTAGTTTTAACTATTTTCTATAGCTATGCAGCTGGCTTTAAATTTTGAGGGCGTCATCCCTGTATACTTCTTGAATAATTTGCCAAAGTACTCAACATCTTTATATCCCAATTTACTGGCAATTTCATAATTTTTTATATTGCTATCATGAAAAAGTATCTTTGCCCTTTCCATTTTAACCATAGTTATATATTCTACAAGTGACTTCCCCGTTTTTTCCTTATACAACGTACTTAAATAAGATTGGTTTAAAAACATTTGATCTGCTATAATTTTAACTGAAACTTCAGTATCTATACGCTGGAGAATTATTTTACATATGTTACGAATCATACTATTCATTTCACTTCTAAATTGAAACTTGCTGATAGTTGTAATAAGTTCTCTTATTATTTTTAGAAAAGCCCTTTCCATATCTGAAAACTTGGAAACATGCGTAAAATCAACATCACTGTACTTTGATATAAGTACAAGTTTCTCCAGCCAGGGATAAATTTCTTTTAACGATTCTATTAAAGTTGATGTAATTTTCTTTAGAACATATGCTACCTTTAGTGAATCATAATTAACTGCCGCTCCAATTGTCTCAACTAAATTAGATGAGACTTCTACTACTTTTACATCTACATTTTTAAATAGCTTTACTATCTTTTCAACATCTTCTGGAGAATAAAAGATTTCTACTTTTTCTTCAAGCTCAGTTTCCAATTTTTTTACCTTTTCTTTTTCAAGTTTCTTTTTTTCTATGTACTTACCAGCCTTTAAAAGTAATTTTTCCATTTTTTCATCATCTATGGGTTTTACAATATAATCAAAGGCCCCATATACAATACCTTGCCTTGCATATTCAAATTCGCTGTATTCACTTAATAGGACAACACAATAGCACAGTTCTTTATTAATAATCTTTTTTAAAAGATCTATGCCATCTGCAACTGGCATTTTAATGTCTGTAATTACAAGGTCGACTTTTTGCTTCTTCAATTTTCCAACAGCATCTTGTCCATCTTTTGCTTCTTGAGAAACAACAAACCCACTCTTTTCACCCCATATTCTTAATCTTTTTAATTCTCTTCTCATAATTTGCATATCATCTACAATCATAACTTGAAACAACCTATATCACCTCTTTTCACTAAAATGCACACGTTAATCTCTACTAATTGGTAAAGTAAAATATAATGTTGTTCCTTCATTCACTTTACCCTCAATCCATGTTCTTCCACCATGTTTTTGAATTATTTTTCTCACTGTAGCAAGTCCTATCCCATTTCCTTCAAACTCATCTGGTGAATGCAACCTTTGAAAAATTCCAAATAATTTTCCTGAAAACTCCATATTGATTCCTGCACCATTATCCCGTACATAAAAAATATATTCGTTTGTTCCCCTTTCGCAGCCAGCAACAATAAGTGCTCTTTTCTTATTTCTAGTAAACTTTATGGCATTAGAAATTACATTGTAAATAACTTGCTTTATCAAAATTGCATCTGCTAAAGCAGTAGGAATTCCAGTTTCAAATTCAAACTCAATAAGCCGCTCTGGGCAAACAGATTTACACTGCTGAAAAGCGTCATTAAACATTTTACCAATATCTACTGATTCTTTACAAACATCTGAATGGGCCATCTTGGAATATTCCAGCAGTTTTTCAATCATACAAATCATATTGCTGCATATATTTTCAACATCACTAACCATTTCATTTGTATCATCATCTAGTGTTTTATGATGCTTTTGAAGAATTATTTTACTATATGTTTGAATGGCTCTTATAGGTGATTTCAAATCATGGGATACAGTATAGGAAAAAGCTTCAAGTTCATTAACTGCAGCTTGAAGCTCTACTGTTTTTTTCCGAAGAATTTGATTTTTTTGTGACAGCTCATATTTAACAAACTCCAGAGACAAATGAGTACGTACCCTGGCTTTCACCTCAAGAATTTCAAAAGGTTTTATTATATAATCCACAGCCCCCAATTCAAATCCCTTTGCTTTGCTCTTTACATCTGTAATGGCTGTTAAAAAAATAATAGGAATATCTTTTGTATTTTCATTTGCCTTAATCCGCCTGCACACCTCATAACCATCCATTCCTGGCATCATAATATCTAACAAAATAATATCTGGTATTTCCATATTCACACTTTCTAGTGCAGTTTCTCCATCCGTTGCTACTGAAACTTCATAATCATCGGCAAGTGCCTCTACAAGAATGTCTAAATTTTCTTCTGTATCGTCTACAATTAAAACTGTACATTCCGAAAGTTTTTTCATCAAAAATTTCCTCCTCTGAATCTATTACACCATATATACTTCTATTTTAATTATACAGATATATTCTGAACATTTTCTGAACACTGTCATCATGCTGGCAATTTAAATCTTCTTTTTTGGGCACATTAAAAATGTTACGTGTTTACTAGAAATTTATTGGATGTTATTCCAATATTCTTGTATTTTCTAAATATGCGACTTATGATTAGTATAAATTTAAACTGCATAAAAGCATTGATTAACAGGAAATAATAAAAATTAGGTGAAAAGTATGGATACTTTTGATAGTTCAGAAGAATACTTAAAATTAATAAGAAAATATAAACTAATTGCGGAGAACACAATTGAATGTATATGGTTATTTGATTGGGCAAATAAGCGATTTAAATATATTAGTCCTTCTATTTTTAATTTAAGAGGATTAACTGTAGAGGAAGCAATGAATGAAAAGCTTGAGGATTGTTTGACTCCTGAATCACTTAAGATGGCAAAATCTTTGCATTTGGATAAGTTGTCCAATTTTCTGGCTGGAGATAGACGTGAAATTACAGATATATATGATCAATATTGCAAAGATGGAACAATAAGAAAAATAGAAATCTCAACCAAGTTTATCCATAATGAGGAAACAAATAGTGTTGACATTCTAGGTGTATCAAGACCCGTAGCTTATAATGAAAATCTAGCCAATAAAAGCCGCATATATTGCTTTGGAAAATTATTGGTTTACGGAAATAACAGTAATTCTCCTATAAAATGGCGTACAAAAAAATCCGAAGAATTATTTGCATATTTATTACAGAATCGCAATCAAAAAATTTCTAAATGGGAAATTTGTGATACCCTTTGGGCGGAATGCAGCCCTGATAAAGTTAACAATCGATTACATACAACCCTGTATAAGATGAAACAAACTTTAAATTCAGCTAATATAAATTTCCATATTGAATTCATAAACGGCTGCTATTGGTTTACTCTTTCAAATGTATATATTGACATTATAGAATTTGATTATATTGTAAATTCCTATACAAACATAACTGAAAATACAATAGGAAAATATAAAAAAGCATTTTTATTATATAAAAATCGCTATTTGGAAGGAAATGACTTTGTCTGGTCTTTTACTCAGAAAGAATTATATTCAATAAAATATCATAAATTAATAAAACTTTTAATGGACTATTATATGAAAACAAATAATTATATTGAGGCTGAAAAAACAATTCTCAATGCCTTTAAAATATATTCTTTAGACGAATACGTAAATGAAATGTGTCTAAAATTATATTTCATTATGAAAGACCGAATATCATTTATCAGACATTATAATCATATAAAGAAACTATATAAAACTGAATTGGGAATTGAACCAAGTTCTGTTATGCAGCATCTATATAATGCTGTAATGAATAATGATTAATTAAAAATATAGGGACTTACTTTATCACAGTAAGTCCCACTTTTAAGCATATGCATTAGGAGTTTATTTCTTCAAATCTTTTCTCTGCTGCGTTTATTGCCTCCACGCCTGCTTTACATAAAACATTAATACCTTTAACAATAGTTACAATCACAAATGCTTCTACTAATTCTTCCATAGTCAAACCTGCTTCTATGGCAGCAACAGCATGTGACTTTGCACCACTTACTTCATCATCTAAACTATCCAATATGGCAAAAATTAATTCTCTTGTTTTTTTAGGTAAATGTCCTTCTTGAACCGATTCACGCATGGTTAAATAACCCTTTAATCCATCAGGACAATATTTAGATAGAGCCTTAGCAAAAGGCGGATCCCATTTCAATTCATTCTTATAATAATCAAGTATGCTTTCTAAATCTTTCACAATTAATTCCCCCATTTTCATAACATATTGTTTAATTTCTAATTAATTTTATCACCATGATACTGCATTCCATAACCAGGCATGTTAATGGTAATACCTGTAATTTGTCCATTTGAATTTTTATCAAATGTAGTATCTCCATATAAAATTCTCATAAAGAATTTATCTTGAGATTCAGCAAAAAGCTCGTATTTTTGATTTGTTCCATCTGCTAAATAATAAAGGTGTCCACCTTTATTTGTTATTGAAATATTTCCCATATCCTTAGATTTATATTTACCTACATATTTATTTAATACACTATTATCAAGTTTTATAACATTTTTTGCTTTTGGCATACTATAATTATTTTTTCCAAGTGCTATATTTGAAAGCACGTATGTAAGCGGATTTATAGTATAGTACCCTGAATTTGTAAGTATTATTATACTTAAGCCTTTATCTGTATACCTTGCTATATTGCTTGTAAAGCCAAGTACATTTCCATCATGAAAAACCTCATGACCATTATCTCCGTCAGCTATCATCCAGCCATATCCATAGTAGATGCCGCTTCCTTTTGCCATTTCAACATACTTTGAAAACACTTTGTCCATAGTTTTCTTGCTTACAAGCTTTTCTGTATCAAGTGCCATATTCCATCTATATAAGTCTTCTGTAGTAGAATATAAATTACCTGCTCCATGTACACCATCAACTATAATTTCATCACTTATTGGTGTTACATCTAAGTATCCTTGATATCCACTTGAATTATACATTTTTTCTTTTCCCATATAGCCAATTCCCGTATCATTCATATTCAGTGGTTTAAATATATTTTTATTTAAATAGTTTTCATAATTCATTCCACTTACTTTTTCAATTATATATCCAAGCAATAAATATCCCGAATTAGAATATTCAAATTGAGTACCTGGTTTAAAATCAAGAGGTTTATTCTTAAAAAAGTTAATTGCAGTATTTATATTTTGCAAGTCCTCAGGCTTCATATTCAAAAATCCAGGCATCTCATTTAAACTTTTAATACCAGATGTATGAGTAAGTAAATTGTGGATAGTTATTTCATCTCCACGCGGAAAATCAGGTACATACTTTGAAAGTTTATCTTGTTCACTTAAGAGTCCCTTTTGTTCAAGCTGCATTATTGCCATTGCTGTAAATTGTTTTGTCATTGATCCTATCAAGAATCTAGTCTGAGATGTATTTTTAATATTTTGTTCGAAGTTTGCCATACCATACCCTCTATTTAAGAGTATATTTCCATCCTTAGCAACTAAAACACTGCCATGAAAGTTATCTGATTTTTGTAAGGCAGTTAAATAATCATCCAACTTTGCAGCAATTATTTTATCATTTGCATAAACTAATTGCTTATTGAAGCTATCTTCAGTATTTTTTTTCATATCAGATATTTTGACTATCTGAGTAGTACTGTCCCAATCAACTAATTCATTAAATACTTCACTAAAAAACTCAAGTGGTACATAAACTTGTCCATTATTTACCATTGACTTTGTGGAAAGCGTAATAGCCTTACCATCAGCAGTTACTTCCTTATATCCACTTTTAAATGTAACATTTAAATTAGAACCTTTTATTGTAATATTACCACCTTTAACCTGTAAGACAGCATCACTTCTGATTTGTTGAAGTATTGGAATAAGCGGCATCATAATTTTTGAATTTGAATCCACGTATGGTTTTGAATCTAATACAATTACCTTATCATTTACCTTTACTACAATTGAACTAGTTTTAGATGCAGTTATAGCTGTTCCTGTCGCAACAATTACTTGTGCACTTACAGGCGTTACAGCTGAATAAGTAACAAGGGTAAGCGATACAAGAAGACCTGATATACACTTTTTAATCATTTACACATCCATCCCTTCAAATTTTTGATTGAGGGATTGCATTTTACAAATGTGACTTGCCTTCAATAAAATTCCCCCCTTATCAATATATCATTAAATGATATATTGTAAATAAAGCATTTAATGATATATATGTCAATGTATAATTTAATTTCCTATATACCTAAATTATACCGCAATTTCAATAAATAATATTAAAGAAAGTCTTAAGAAAAACTTAAGACTAATTTCACCATTTTCATAATGTATTATATATTATTTCTTCCTTTATTATAATCTTAAAACTATTTACAATAAAGGAGTTCTAAGAAAAAAATCAAAGAGTTCACAGCTAATTATTGAAGCTGTAATCTCTTTGATACCTATAGTGATAAAATTTGTTATTACATGATTCGATATAAGCTAACTTTCAATCTGAAAACTCTATAAAGATTTTACTTAGAAAATATTAAAGGTTTTTTTCTTTCTGGTGGAGTCAATTTAGTTTTCATATATCCCATACTCATGGTAGAAACCAATTCGTAGTTTTCAGGTACACCATGTTTTTCTTTAAATTCTTTTGTATTTAATAGAACTTCTGCAAATCCAATCCAGCAAGTTCCAATTCCCATGCTGTGAGCTGCAAGCATAATATTTCCTGCTGCAAGACTGCAGTCATAAACATGCCAGTGAGATTCTTTATTTCCGTAAATAACTAGTACTGTACCTGCATTATTAAATATATTATATTTAGGATTGTTTAGCCAACTTTCATACTGACTTAAGTGGGGATATTCTTCAATATGTTTCAATAAATACTGTTTAGTAGCTTCAGATAAAGAATCTATTTCCTTTTTGTCCTGAATAACTACAAATCCCCATGGTTCAAGACCTGATCCAGTTGAAGCTTTTGTTCCAAGCTCTATAAGATTAGTTATAGTTTCTTTAGATATTACTTCATCTGTATATGCTCGAACACTTCTTTTACTGCTAATGCATTCTAAAACTTCCATTTTATTACCCCTTTCAAGACCTACTTTTTTAACTCAATCTTCAGATATATGAAATTTTAATTAATAGTTAAGAATGAAGAATTAATAGTTGCTGTGAAAGTTGAGTTTTTAATAGTTAGTATTCTATATTCCTAATCTCTTTATATTTTATTTTTCTTTTCTTGTCAATAAAAAATACCAAAAAATTTATAGGAATAATTTTTATATATGATTCAAATAATTAAATTAATAACTATTTTTCAATAAAAAGTGAAGGTGATATTAATAATGGGTTATTATGGATATGGAATGATGGGATACGGCTGGGGAATTTTTATGATGATATGTATGATTGCCTTAACAATTTTAGCTGCTGTGGCTCTTATACGCTACCTTCATCAATCAAGTAAGCCAAATAATCAACCGTCGTCTGGAAACAATAATGCCTTAAACATACTTAATGAAAGGTATGCCAGAGGAGAATTAACTGAAGAAGAGTATAGAAACAAGAAATCACAAATTCAATCATAACATTATGTAAAAAATACCAGTAAGAATCACCTGGTATTTTTTAATTTCATCTGTATTACTTCTCTTTCATCTTTTCTACAAAAATAGAATCAAGCTGTTCTAAAAAATTGATTATATCTGAAAATATTGCTGATTTTTGAGATGACTGCATATTTAAATCACCAATTTCATTTTTTACAATTCTTGAAGAATTAACTATGTTCCTTATATCATTTGATATTTCTTCAACTTGTTTCTCATTGCTATTTATAGAACCACTAATTTCTCCCGATCTTTCTTTTACTTCTTTAGATGAATTAAGAATTTCTTTAAAAACTTGTTCTGTACTTTCTGCGGAGGATATTCCTTCATTTAAAGCTGAACTAGAATTTTTTATAGCTCCAGATAATTTGACCAAGTTGTCATTCATACCTGCCATCTTTCTATTTATTCCTTCTACCAATTCTTTAGTTGAATCTGCAAGTTTTCCAACTTCTCCAGCAACAACTGCAAATCCTTTTCCTGCTTCTCCAGCCCTTGCTGCTTCTATATTAGCGTTTAAAGCCAAGAGATTTGTCTCATTAGCTATGTCACTAATATTGCTTGATAATTCTCCTATATCATTAAAAGAACTTTCAAGTGTTTTAAACATATCTGTAAATTCATTCATACTGCTTTGAATATTACTCATTTTTTTCTCTAAATCACCAACAATAACTTTGGCATCATCTAAAGATTTTATGGAATTATCTGCAGCCGCATTTATATTATTTGAACTTGTCGTAAAATAACTGAAATTATCATTGAAGTTATTTAGTACATCTTCTATTTTACTTATACTTTGAGAAACTTGATTAAATGTATTTGAAACATCATGTACAGCCTTTGATATTGTAATTTCACTATCCATAAGGTTTGACATTCTTTCTTGTATATAATTCAAACTATAATTAATGTATTTATTCTCATCAATATCAACATTTGACTTAACTCTATTTTCTTCACTGCAGCTGCTATCTACCATATCCTCTTCTTCATTTCTTTTAAATATTTTAAGCATACATGTCCTCCCTTGTATTTATTCAAAAACACCAACTACCATAGTTTGATTAAAATGATAATCCCCCATTTGTTCACCATAGCTTGCAAATCCTATATAATCTCCAAGTTCACCTAATTGTTTTGCAAATTTCTCTGCGAACCCTTCCTGTTCAAAAAACATAGTTCTCGCAACACAGTTGATCATAATTGCGCATGAAATATGGTCAAAATCATTATTTATTTTAGCTATGGTAGATTTTAATATTTCTTTATAATTATCCGGCTCAAGTAAAATCACACTGGTATTTTTATATATTCTGCTGTAATAGGAAATTGCCTTATCATCAATTAGATTCCTATTTGCTGAAATGTATAGGTCATTACCTACAACTCTTCCCAGTGGATGAGTATCAAGTAGTTCTCTAATACTACTTACAGGAACATTTAAACTTTCAGCAATGACTTCAGCACAGGGTCTTTCATTAAGTTCATACACAATCCTCTTTTTGGGATCTACTTTAGTAACCAAAAAGGAGTGATTTGTTTTCTTAAATATATTTTCCTTATATATTTTTATTTTTCCACCTAAGTTTCTGATTAGCACAAATACACAATTATTACTGTATACCTTTCCATTTAATCCTACATAAGTAGTTTGAAATTCTCCGTCATCTGCTGAAGTTCCTCCAAATAGAGGTATTCCATATACTTCTAACAAAGAATTAATAGTTGACAATACCTTTTCTTCACTATTGGTTGTCCCAACACAAAATTCAAGACATACTGTATTATCTGTATTTTTTAATTTACTGATGGAATTTTGTACCCTCTGAATATACTTCACTGGATACTTATCTATATCTTCAATTACACCTGCAAAGCATTCTATACCATCTTCAAAACTCATGGCAAGCAGTGCACCGTTCGTAAGTCCGTACCTGCAAATTTCTCTATATGCAGAAGAACCAATTAATATGGAATTTGGAAATTTGTCATGTAGTAATTTGCTAAATTGTTCAAATCGTCCCTTGCTCGTATAATAAACTATCAACTTAGGAGTAACAAAATCTTGAGTAGCTTCTTCTAATGCTGACTGGAGATTATTAGATTTTCCTCTTCCAATTTTCGTCTTAATCATCTTTAAATCTCTCCTTTTTCTCAAAGTATATCTTTTATAAGACAATTTTGCATTTTTTATAGTATAATTGTAATCCTTTACTCTGCAAATTTCTACATTTTTCAATAATAAAAAAGATTACTTTTTAACTATATACAAACCATTAAAAAGTAATCTTTTCATTAGATTTTTTTACATATCTTTATTAGAATATATCCTAAGGGATATAGAATAGGAAATCAGCATAACTAAAATTGCTATTAAAAGTACTATACCAGGCAAATGCTGCAAAATAATATGTATATACTGTACAGTTAAAGAAGAAAACCTTAATTTATCAAATTTAGAGCTGCCAATAGCTACGCTACCAGATCCTAAAAAAACTAAAAATATAACAATACGTGATTTTTCCACTCCAAATTTATAAATAACAGGCAGCGTAACACTCATAAAGAAAAACCCACCTGCTAGGGCTGCTCCATTGACTGTAAATATTTTTATGACATCTAAATTATGTTTACTAATTCCCTGGGCAAAACTCAGAGCTGTTGCTAGTACTACTCCGATAAAAATTACAATGATGGAAACCATATATTTTGAGAGAACTACATCTCTTCTTGTAACCGGCATGGTAAGTGCATATTTATCCCACTTTGCTGTATTGTCGTAGGACATAGTGTTTACAATAAGTATACTTCCAAAAAGTATTATAAATATATTCCAAACTTCTATATTATAATTATCGCCCTGTAAAAAATATATTAAACTAAAGACCACAATTGCAATAAGCAAAGATCTTCCACCATTTTTTAAGTTATACAAATCTTTCAAAATCAGCCCATTCATTATTTATCACCCCTAATGTAAAATAACATGATATCCGTCTGTCATAAGACTTGTTACATATCTTTGTTACTATATACTTTTACGGATATGGAATAGGAAACTACCATAACTAAGATTGCTATTAAGAGTAATATAATAGGCAAGTACTGCAAAATAACGTTCATATACTGTATAGCTAAAGGACTAAGTTTTAATTTTGCAAATTTAGATTTTCCAACTATTATGACAGCAAAAGGTATAATGAATATTATAAATATAAAAATACGTGATTTTTCCACTCCAAACTTATAAACAATAGGTAACATAAAACTTATAAATAGAAATCCCATTGCCAGTACAACTCCAGTAACTGTTAATATTTCTATAACATCTAAATTATGCCTATAAATTCCCTGGGCAAAACATAAACCTACTGCTATTGCTGCCCCTATAAGACTTGATATAATAGAAACCATATATTTTGAGAATACTACGCCTTTTCTTGTAACTGGCATGGTAAGTGCATATTTGTCCCACTTTGCTATGTTGTCGTATGACATAGTATTTATAACAAGCATACTTGCTAAAAGTATTGTATAACCAGTTAAAAACCCTATATTATTCTGTGAAAAAAATACAAAACTAAACACTACAATCACAAAAATTATACTTTTTCCATTGTTTTTCAAATTATATAAATCTTTCAAAATTAACCCATTCATTATTTATCACCCCTAATATAAAATAACATGATATCTTCTATGGAAGTGTTGTCCACCACAAGTTTTGGATGCTTCTCTATAAAATCGTATTTGTCATTTATTAAAACCTCATACCCAAATTGATTTTTTCTATAATTTATAAATTCTTCTTTAGAAAGATTATTAAAATCTGAAGCTCCACACTTCAATATACCCATATTCTCTCTCAAATCATCTTTGCTTTTGCTAAAAACTACCTGTCCATCGTGAATGAAAGTAATGTAATCTGCTATCTTATCAAGGTCGCTGGTTACATGAGATGATAGCAAAATGGAATGTTCTTCATCTTGAATAAAATCCAAAAATATATCAAGAATTTCTTCCCTGGCAACAGGATCAAGGCCTCCTGTTGCTTCATCCAAAATCAGAAGTTTTGGCTTATGAGCCAGTGCAGCAGCAATACATAATTTCATCTTCATTCCTCTTGAAAATTCTTTTACAATTTTATCTTTAGGTACTTGAAATTTATCCAGGTAGCTAAAAAAGAGATTGCTGTCCCACTGCTTATAAATTTTTGCCATAATTTTTGAAATGTTTTTTACATTTAAAGTGTCATGAAAATTACTTTCATCAAAAACTACACCGATCTGTTCTTTTATATACTTTTCATCTTTTATATTGTCACGATCGAGTATTTTTATCTCTCCACTTTCCCTGCTAATCAAATTTAAAATAGCTTTTAATGTAGTAGTTTTTCCCGCACCATTCTCACCTATAAATCCTACAATACTGCCTTTAGGTACAGAAAATGAAACATTTTTCAAGCTAAAATTTTTATAAGTTTTGTTTAATCCCCTAACACTTATTGCTTCATCCATAATTATTCTCCTTTATATAATAATTTTAGAATATCTTCTAATTCCTCATATCTAATGCCACTTACCTTTGCAAGATCTACAGCTTTTTGTAAATGTTCTTCTGCAAGGCGCAGCTGTTCTTCTTTTATAATCTCCATATTTTTGCCTGCTACAAAACTTCCCTTTCCCTTTACTGTTTCAATAAAGCCATCTCTCTCTAAATCTGTGTAGGCACGTTTTGTAGTTATAACACTGATCCTCAGTTCTTTAGCCAAAAGCCTCATGCTTGGCAGAGCATATCCTTCAGGCAGTGAACCACTTATAATCATGTTTTTTATTTGGGCTGATATTTGTTCATAAATTGGTTTATCGCTGGAGTTGCTTATGATGATATCCAACTAATCACCCCTTATCTTAAATTATGTATTTCATGTATATTGTATATATCATATATATACAATATATCAATATATGTGCTCTGTCAATAGAAAATTATAAAAAAATTCTCTACTACAATTATTACATCGTAGTAGGGAATTTCTAGGCTCTCTTATTTACTTATAATTTTTGAAACTTCATCTTCAAACATTCGCATAAGCTTATTTAAATCCTCAAAACTTAATATACGTTTAAGATAATCCAGAACTATCTTAGCTTCAACAGCCTTTAATTTTTCTACAGCCTCTTCTGTTTTTGGATAATTAACTATAACTTTTATGGTCATAACCATACCCCTTTTAGCATTTTTACCATAATATGAGATTAATTTTAAAAGGTGATTAATATTATATAAATAGATGGGGGTGTTAATCATAATAAAGGCTGCCATATACTCAAGGAAATCAAAATTCACAGACAAAGGTGAGTCCATAGGAAACCAGGTAGAGATGTGCCGGGAATATTTAAACAGGATGTATGACAATATTGAGGAAATAAAGATATATGAAGATGAGGGCTTTAGTGGTTCTAATATTAAAAGACCTCAATTTCAAAAATTGATGTCAGATATAAAAAAGAAAAAATTCACTCACTTAATATGCTACAGACTTGATAGAATATCAAGAAATGTAGCTGATTTTGCAGGGACTCTTGAAATTCTAAATAAATATAATGTATCTTTCATTTCCATTAAAGAACAATTTGACACATCTTCCGCCATGGGCAGGGCGATGATGAACATAGCTGCAGTATTTGCCCAACTGGAACGAGAAACCATAGCAGAAAGAGTGCGGGATAATATGCTGGAACTTGCTAAAACAGGTAGATGGCTTGGAGGCACTTCACCTCTTGGATTTAAATCTGAACCTGTAAAATATGCCAACTCTAACGGTAAAGGGAAAAAAATGTTTAAGTTAAGCAGTGTACCAGCTGAAATAAATCTTGTAAAGTTCATTTATAACCTATACTTGAGTAAAAAAAATTTCAGTTCCACTGCAAGTTATCTTTGTAAAAATAAGTACAAAGGTAAAAACGGAGGAGAATTTTCCCGAGGAACCGTACAGCAAATAATACTAAATCCTGTATACTGTACAGCAGATGAAAGAATATTTAACTGGTTTAAAAGTAAAGGAGCTTTAACTTGTGGAATTCCTGACGGAAATCACGGACTTATGGTATATAATAAAAAAACAGGAGGCAAAAAAGAAAACCCTATAGATAAATGGATTGTATCTGTGGGCAAACATGAAGCCGTTGTGAGCTCTGATATATGGATAAGGTGCCGCAATATACTAAAGGAAAGTAAGAAAAAATCTTCTCCTCGCTGTGGCACTGGCAGAAAATTTTTGCTTTCAGGGATGATTATTTGTGGTGAATGCGGATCAGGAATGTCCTCCTGGTCTCATTACAATAAAAAGAAAGATTTCTTAGAACGCTATTACAGGTGCAATTTAAAAAATAGAGCAAGCAGCAGATGCAAAAATAAAATGTTAAATGCCTATAAGGCAGAAGAATACGTAGAAAAATATCTTTTGCATTTGGATATATCTGCTCTTTTACGTATTTATAAATCAGATTCGTCAAATAAGATAAATAGAGATAGATCTTCCAAACAAATGCTTAGATTTAAAAAAAAGATTGATGCTAATGGCAAAATTCTTAAAGGTTTGATTAAAAAATTCTCTCTTCTGGATGACAATATAGATATTTTGCAAATAATAAAAAAGGAAATGTCTGATATAAGAAAAGAAAATGTGGATTTGGAAAATAAAATAACCAAATTATCAACTTCTATAAATTCAACTGTCTGTTCTAAAGAATTTCTAAATTCAATAAAAGATCAGCTTTTGGATTTTAAAAAGTTCTTTGCTGCAATGGATATTGACAGTAAAAAATTGCTTTTAAAGTCTTTAATAAAAAATATAGTTTGGTATGGTAAAGATGAAATTTTACAAATAAATCTTATTGGATGTGATACCAATATTAAGAAGACGTAATTTCACAGATTGCGTCTTCTTGTGTTTTTGATATGGCAGCTTCTGCACCTTGACCTGTTGTTAGATCTATATTTATCCCCTGATCTTTAAACATTCCCTTATTTATTGCCACATACATAGGCGCATAAAATACAGATCTTGCTACCTCATTCAATTTTACTGTAACTAATGCCTTGCTATCTTTCTTACCACCGCATCCTGTAAAAATAGTAACTATAAATATAAATGAGAGTAAAATACAACTTATGCAAAACTTCTTTCTAGTCATAAAATCCTCCAAAAAACATTAATATTTATATTATTAATATGAAAAATACTACAATTATGTTAAAATGTTTAGAAACTCTATAGAGTTTCTAAATGAAAATTAACTTATACAAATCATATAATAACAAATTTCAACGCCATAAAAACTTTCGACAAGTCTAAAGCTCGGTATTTTGAAAATCTAAGGACTTTCGAATTGTTTGAGGTACGAGTTTTCAAAAGCCCTTAGATTTTAGAATTTTTTACTTAGTCTTATCAAAATATTTAATCGAGCTGAGGATTGTAAAAAATATGTGGAGTATACGTTGATTTTTGCTTAGAAACCCCATATTATTTAGTTCCACTTTGTACAAGCACTGCTTTAGGTGCTAATTTCTCTTTCTGTTTCCGAATAGGAGTCTCATTTTCCATAGATTTAAATGCCACAGACAGCATAAGTTTTAATCTATTTAACTGATTTACTTCACTTGCTCCTGGATCATAGTCTATAGCAGCAATATTACTTCCCTTGTATCTTCTCTTTAATTCCTTTATCATTCCCTTACCTGTTACATGGTTAGGCAGACACGCAAAAGGCTGCATACATACGATATTTTTTGTTCCACTTCTTATAAGTTCTATCATTTCAGCTGTCAAAAACCAGCCTTCACCTGTTTGATTTCCTATAGAAAGTACTTTAGAAGCATACTTTGCCAGTTCTTCAATATCTGATGGTGGAGTGAACCTTTTACTATTTTCAAGAGCTTTTCGCATATGCCTTCTAAAATATTCAATACATTTAATTGCCCATTTATTTACGATATTGTCCTTATAACTTCCAGCCAAATATTTATATTTGAATTCAGCATCATAAGCACAATACAAAAGAAAATCTGTCAAGTCGGGAACTACTGCTTCCGCACCTTCTTTTTCCAAAACATCTACAATATTGTTGTTAGCTGTAGGATGGAACTTAACTAATATCTCCCCTACTACTCCAACTTTAGGCTTTTTAACTTTATTTAATTCAAGATTGTCGAAGTCTTCTACTATACTGTATATATTTTTTTTAAATTCGCTGTGACTTCCACTTTTAACACTCTCCTTACATTTATCAACCCATTTTCTATAAAGAGTATTTGCAGATCCCTGTATCTTTTCATAAGGCCTTACTTTGTACAACACTCTCATAAACAAGTCTCCATATAAAAGCGCAATCATAGCCTTATTTACAAGTCCAAGGGTAATTTTAAATCCTGGATTTTTTTCTAATCCCACTGTGTTAAGGGATATTACAGGTATATTTTCCATACCAGCTTCTCTAAGTGCTTTTCTTAAGAAACCTATATAGTTTGTAGCCCTGCATCCTCCCCCTGTTTGAGAAATTATTAAAGAAGTATTATTTAAGTCATATTTTCCAGACTTTAGTGCCTCTATCATTTGTCCAACTACTATTATGGAAGGATAGCAGGCATCGTTATTTACATACTTAAGTCCCTCATCTACTGCTTTCTTATCTACAGAAGGTAGTACCTCCAGGTTATATCCAGATGCCCTAAAAGCTTCCTGCAGAAATTGAAAATGTATAGGTGACATCTGAGGACATAATATAGTATGCTTTTTCCTCATTTCTTCAGTAAACAGTACTTTTTTATAATCAGTTCCAACTTTATGAGGTCTAAAACCAGATTTATCTCTTTCTTCAATAGCTGCCTTAAGGGAACGCATTCTTATTTTAACAGCCCCCAAATTACTACCCTCATCAATTTTAAGTACTGTATATATCTTTCCGTATTTATTTAATATTTCCTGAGTTTGATCTGTAGTTACTGCATCTAATCCACAGCCAAAGGAATTTAATTGTACAAGCTCTATATTGTTCTGTTTAGCCACAAAACTTGCCGCAGCATATAATCTAGAATGATATACCCATTGATCTACTACCCTTAAAGGTCTTTCTACTACTCCAAGGTGTGCCACAGAATCCTCAGTGAGTACTGCCATGCCATAAGATGTTATTATGTTAGGTATACCATGATTTATTTCCGGATCAATATGGTAAGGTCTTCCTGCAAGTACTATGCCCTTTTTACCTGTATCTTTAAGATATTTTATTACTTCTTCACCTTTTGACCTTATATCATTTTTTACCTTTCTACTCTCTTCAAAAGCTTTTGCCACTGCAGAGGATATTTCCTTTTGAGGTATATTAAACTCTTTAAGTTCTTCCCCTAGTCTATCTGCAAGCTTTGGTTCATTATTCAAAGACAAAAATGGATTTTTAAAATTGATATCTTTCTCCTTTAATATATCCATATTATTTTTTATAACTTCAGGATAAGACGTTACTATAGGACAGTTATAGTTATTATCTGCCTTTTCTTGTTCTTTTTTCTCATAAGGTATACATGGATAGAATATAAAATTTACTCCTTTATTTATAAGATCCATTATATGTCCGTGAACCATCTTTCCTGGATAGCAAACTGACTCAGAAGGTATTGTTTCTATTCCAAGTTCGTAAATTCTCTTTGATGAACGGGAAGATATTTCTACTCTAAATCCCAACTCAGTGAAAAATGTAAACCAAAATGGATAATTTTCGTATAAATTTAACACTCGAGGTATCCCTACTATCCCTCTTTTTGCCTCACTCTTTTTAAGAGGAATGTAATTAAATATTCTTTTATACTTATAGGCAAAAATATCAGGCACATCTTGACTTTTACGCTCTAATCCTGCACCTCTTTCGCACCTGTTTCCAGATATAAATTCTTTTCCGTCAGAAAATTTGTTTATAGTTAAAAGACAGTTGTTAGCACACTTTCCGCATCTTCTCATAGATACTTCTGATGTAAAATTGCCTAGTTCATTTTCACTTAAAAGTGTACTTTCACACCCAGCCTGATGTCTTTCCTTTGCAATAATTGCAGATCCAAATGCTCCCATAAGCCCCGCTATATCAGGTCTTACTACTTCCCTGTCAGATATGATTTCAAAGGCCCTAAGTACAGCATCATTATAAAAAGTTCCTCCTTGTACTATTACCTTTTCTCCAAATTCTTTTGAATTTCTCATCTTTATTACTTTAAATAAAGCATTTTTTATAATTGAATAAGAAAGTCCTGCAGATATATCCCCTACTGAAGCTCCTTCCTTTTGAGCTTGTTTAACTCTCGAGTTCATAAATACAGTACACCTGGAACCTAAATCCACAGGTTTTTGAGAAGTTTCCGCAGCTTTTGCAAAGTCTTCTACACTCATATTAAGTGATTTAGCAAAAGTCTCTAAGAAAGATCCACATCCAGATGAGCAGGCTTCATTTAAAATTACACTGTCAATTACCTTGTCCTTAACCTTCAAGCACTTCATATCCTGTCCACCAATATCCAGTATAAAATCTACTCCAGGCTGGAAAAATTCTGCTGCCTTATAGTGTGCAATAGTTTCAACTTCACCTACATCTATATGCAGTGCTGCTTTTATAAGATTTTCTCCATAACCTGTAACTGCTGAACTTACTATATGTGCACCTTCAGGCATCTTTTTATATAAATCTTTCAATATTCTTACAGACGACTTTAAAGGGCTGCCTTCATTACCCTTATAAAAGGAATAAAGTAAATTTCCTTCTTCATCTATAAGTGCCGCCTTAGTTGTAGTTGAGCCTGCATCTATTCCAAGATAGCAGTTTCCTCTAAATGTATTCAATTCTGCTCTTTTTACCACGCTGGTACTGTGTCTTTTCTTAAATTCATTTAATTCGTTCTCATCTTTAAATAATGGCCTTATGGTTTGTATTTCATCTGCTAATGAATTGCTTAAATTAGGAAGCCTGTCTACTAAATTTTCAGCAGAAATAACTTTCCCATTTTTAGAAGAAATAGCTGCTCCAAGTGCCACAAACAGCTGAGGATTTTCAGGGAAAATCACCTGACTATCCGTAAGCTTTAAAGTTTCTATAAATCTTTTTCTAAGTTCTGATAAAAAATATAGTGGTCCACCTAGAAATGCCACATTACCTTTTATAACTTTTCCACAAGCAAGTCCACTTATTGTCTGATTTACAACTGATTGAAATACAGATACTGCAATATCTTCTTTTGCAGCTCCCTCATTTAAAAGAGGTTGTATATCAGTTTTAGCAAATACCCCGCATCTTGCTGCTATAGGATAAATCACTTTGTAATTTTTAGCTAATTCATTTAGCCCCTGTGCATCTGTTTGAAGAAGAGATGCCATTTGGTCTATAAATGCACCTGTTCCACCTGCACAAGTTCCATTCATTCTTTGATCAATTCCACCATCAAAAAATGTTATCTTGGCATCTTCACCACCTAATTCTATTGCCACATCCGTCTCCGGTATAAATTGTTCTATAGTATTAGTACAAGCTACTACTTCTTGAATAAATGGTATGTCAAGCCACTTAGATACAGATAACCCACCTGAACCCGTAACCATTACAGTGATATTTGAATCCTTTAATTTTTCATAGGCATCTTTAATAACTTTAGCTATAGTACTTTTTATATCAGAAAAATGCCTTTGATATTTATGATATACTATACTATCTTTAATATCTGATATAACTATTTTTACTGTAGTTGAACCTACATCAAGACCTACGTGAAATAAATTTTTCATAAGCAATCACCTTTTAATAAAATAATAATTTAAAATAATACATTGATATTGTAATATATTTTCACCTAACAATAAACAGGAAATAATAGCTTTTATCCATATGCTTTATAGTATATACCATTACAACCCATATTTAGAAAATAATTCTATGAATACGCCGCATAGTTACAATACAACTTGGATTTAAACTGTGTTTAAATCTAATTCAGTAACTATATTATAACACATGTTACCCCTTAATTAATTTTAAGTTTAAAATATTACCATAATATCAATAAATCTTACTTAGTTAGAAAAGCAGATATTCCAAATCTTTAATTTGGCATAGTCGCTTTCGCTGTGTGCAAGCAGATATTCCAAATCTTTGATTTTATGTGAGTATTCTCATTGTCATGCATTGAATTTTTGTGCTATTATAGTTTTTTCTGTCAGGAACAATAAATTATGAGCTTTCATATAATAAATCATAGTTTGTAATAGGGCATCTCAAAGAAAATGCCTAAGCCCAATAAATGCCAATTAATAACTGTAAACTGGCGGGAGATGATATTTTGAGTAAATTAACAGTAAAAGATGTATTTATGAACTACCATTCACTTAAAGGATTTACTAAAGCTTTGACTAATATAAACTTTTCCGTAGAAGAAGGAGAATTTTTAAGCATAGTAGGTCCATCAGGTTGTGGAAAAACTACACTTTTAAATATAATAGCAGGTCTTATAAAACCTTCTTGTGGTGAAATATTTATAGACAATGAACCCTTAGCTTCTGCTTCCTCAAAACTTGGATATATGTTTCAAAGAGATCACCTATTTGAATGGTCCAGCGTGTGGAACAATATAACTCTTGGTATAAGGATACAACATAAATCACCAGACTTATACAAAGATAAGTTAACTTCTCTACTTAAAAATTATGGTCTCATGGACTTTGTAAATTATTATCCAGATGAACTATCGGGGGGCATGCGCCAAAAGGTTGCCTTAATAAGAACTCTTGCCCTAAATCCTGAAGTTCTACTTTTAGACGAGCCTTTCTCAGCACTAGATTATCAGACTAGATTAAATATAAGTGATGAAATATTTAAAATATTGAAGAGGGAAGGAAAAACAGTCATAATGGTAACCCACGATATATCAGAGGCTATATCTATGTCAAATAGAATAGTAGTACTTTCAAAAAGACCTGCTAAAATCAAAAAAATATTTGATATAACTTTCAGTGAATCTTATAATTCTCCTTTAAAATGCAGGGAAGATCCAGAATTCAGGATTTACTTTAACAGCATATGGAAGGAGTTGAATTATTAATGTTGGATTACAACAAGGAACACCAAATATATATAAACAATATAGTAACTAGAAAAAAGAAAGTCATATTAAGCAGAATTATAATTTTAATAGCTTTTTTTGCATTATGGGAAATAGCAGGCGACCTCGGATGGATAGATCCTTTTCTAACCAGTACTCCTTCTAGAATGTGGAAAAACCTTATAAAGCTCTATGCAGAAGGAACTCTATTTAGACATATTGGCATAACTTGTTATGAAACTATACTGGGATTTTTACTTAGCACAGTTCTTGGAACTATAATTGCCATACTTCTCTGGTGGTCTGACTTCATTTCAGATGTACTTGACCCTTATATAGTTGTATTAAATGCTCTTCCTAAAATTGCCTTAGCACCTATAATAATATTTTGGGCAGGGAATGGTATGTCAACTATCATTGTAATAACCATATTAATTTCTGTAGTTGTGACCATAATAAATGTATTTCATGGGTTTAAAACTGTAGATAGAGATAAAATCAGGCTTCTAAAAACTTTTGGAGCTTCAAAGCTACAAATTCTCACTTATCTTATAATACCTTCTTCAGTACCTACTTTAATATCTGCTTTGAAAATAAACGTAGGCCTGTCCTGGGTTGGCGTAATAATGGGAGAATTCCTGGTAGCAAAAGAAGGCCTTGGTTTCTTAATCATATACGGAGGCCAAATATCACAGTTAGATACAGTAATGGTTAGCATAATCATACTTTCAATTTTAGCTTATCTAATGTACAGAGCAGTAGAACTTGCAGAGAAAAAACTGACAAAAATAATGCTTCATTAAATTGAGGGATTGCAAATAATTAATAGTTAAGAATGAAAAATTAATAGTTAATGTAGATTTTCACCACTCGTTTCGCTAAAGCAAAGCATTGCTGATTTATATAAATTCAAAAATTTTTTGTGACAGCTAAAAATCATCCTTCACTATTAACTTTTCATTATTAATTCTTAACTTGCGAAGCTTTGCTTCGCATTATTTTTTTATGCATTCATATAAGTTGAAGTTTGTCATCTTAGTATTATGCTCATTTTTTTCATCAGAGATATTTCTCTATTTTGCATTGCTCATATAGATTTTTCCCTAACAAAGTAATTGCTTGTTGAGGACAATTGCTGATACATCGATAGCACATAGTGCATTTTCCGTTTTGCACCGCTGTCTGATTTACAATAGACAAGTTTTTCATGGGACATAGCTTCGTACATACCCCACAACCAACACATTTTTCAGTGTTGATTTTTAACTTATCTGAATAATTTTTAGTTTTACCATAAAACCAAAGTCTTTGACCAAAAAGACCCGCAATGTGATAGAGAATACCAATTCCCTCTTGTGTGACATGCCTGTTTTTTAGACTATTCGCGGACCTTTTTATTTTTATATACGCTTGCTTTACAATAACCTTATTTTGCTCTATTGTTTTCTTTAATGCTTTTTCATCGCCTATACAATCAGGCATTTTTAAATGAAGTCCACCAACAACCTCGGCACCACATTTTGCAAGTAGCCTTGCGCTGCAGCCAGCACCATCACCACTAAACAAACCCATGGTTGCAATGATAAAAACTTTTTTTCCAGTGAATTTAGATTTATTCTTTAAAATAAAATTCCTCACTATTTTAGGCAAATTGCTAAAATAAATCGGATACGCCAAAACGATAAAATCACTTTTATTGATTTCATCTAAAACTGTAGCATCTTCAATGGAAATACACTTTGCTTCTGAGTCAAGTTCTTTTACAAATAGTTCAATACAATGCTTTGTGTTACCTGTTCCGCTAAAATATATTCCTAACATATGTTTACTACCTCGTTTCTTTCTGCTATTGTAAAGCTAATAAAAATTACATCTATCACTTCACATTTATTCTCAGCTACTCCACCTTTACTACTTGATATCATAGTATAAGTTTTTTCTTTATGTGCAAACGGTAGGTTTTATTCTTCTAAAAGTGATTCGCTCCTTCCCTCTGTGCCTTTAACCACTTTTTAGCATTTAATTTTATTTGTTTTTCTAATCCTAAATCACCACCTGAATCACTCATAGCTTCCTCTGCATATTTACGTGGAAACATTCTTTTTATAGATGGTCCACATTCATCTCCATCTTCTGGCTGTTGAAATTTGACAACAGTAAATTTATCCTTATCTTTTCTCAACACAACGAGTGCTGGATTTGATCCGCCGCATGAAGATCCAAATTTTCCATTAGCATTTTCCATTAGCAAATGCGTACCCTTCAAATAATGTATAAATATAAACATTTATTAATCCATCTTTCTGTTCAATTGCATATAATTTGTGTGCTTCAAAGACCTTGTCAGCGTTGGTTAATATATGAGAATAGTACTCCATAATATAATTTGATGTTACTTCATTTATTACTCTTTTAGATCCAGGTTCAATATTTTTATTATCAGTTACTTTTGAATTGCTGCACCCAACGCTAATAATAAGTATTAAAGTAAAAATTATCAAAATAAGACTTTTAAAACATTTTTTCACTTTTACCTCGTCCCCCACTTCTCAGGATGTTTAATCTATACGATTTATTTACTCCAATATGCAAACGCTTTTCCTCTAGCATTTTTACCTAGCATTTCAACTTTATATTTTCCATCTTGTGTGACACTTATTTTTTCTTTCCCATTTGAATTTGCTTTTATTACTTTCAAAATATTATATTTGTCATCTATAACTACTATGTTAAATTTACCTTTTTTAACATCAGACTCAAAGTTTAAATTTATAGAATTTCCATTTTTTAAGTTCACAGAATCAAGTACTTGTGTTCCAGTGAAACTTTTAAATTTTTTTGGTAATTTGGGAGAATCATCAAAAGAATTCCACGTATAGTAAGCCCATTGATTTTTTAAATCAAAATTTTTCAAATCTATATCAGAAACTTGTTGCTTAGCATTGTTAACGTAGTTGTTATAGACAGTTTTCATTAATACAAATCCTATAATGACTATTAATACTATTATTAATAATGTATATTTATTTCTAACTTTCATTTAATAAACCACCTTTCAATAAATATTTAATTTTATATATATGTAATTATATTTAAATTTTACCTCATACCATAATTATTTACAATCAATTACATCTTACTATATCTCTTGCTTAGAATTACCTCTTAGTATATTTTTAAAATATAAATGGAATATTTTTAGAAAATGTGGATATAAATTTACTAGAGAACTATGAAATTCCATAGGAACCGAGGAGGATTAAAATGAGCTACTTTCAAGAAGCTAACGAATACTACAATGACAGAGATTACAAAAAAGCTATTGATATGTATGAAAAGGCAATACAAATAAAAGATAATGAAGCATCCTCACTGTATAATTCAGCAGTATGTTTCATAAAACTTAAAGATTATAAAAAAGCAATTAATTTATTAAATTCTGCCCTAAATATAAAAAGAGAAAGTAAATACTTTTTTAACCTTGGATATTGCTACACTATGCTAAAAGATAACAAAAAAGCCCTTATATATTTTAACAATGCATGGTGCCTGAATAATGATGACTCTGATTGTGAAAAAGCAATAAATTCCATATTGAAAAACTATATGACAAAATCAAAATAATTAAGTTCCACTCTAACAAAATATGAGTGGAACTTAATTATGCTACCATTCTCCTGCTATCTGTGCATCTTTATGATCAAGTTGAAATCTCCTGCTGTCAAAATAATTTCCCCCTTTGTAAAAGGTAGTATCCACATTTATCCATCTACTTTTTTCAGGAATATATACTTGATTCCACGCATGGCTTACCCAGCTTATTCCATTAAATCCCTCTCCAGTTATAAGCCTTACCTTCATGTTATTAGCTCTAGCCATAGCTACGTACAAACAAGAATAGTCAAAACAAATTCCCTTTCTAGAATAAAAAGTTGGGATTGCACCTGATTTTACATTGAACTCATTGTTTAACACTTTATTGGCTTTTTCATGGTCATAGCCTATATTAGTACCTATCCAATTATATAACATCTCTGCTCTTTCATCGGTATTACCACCTTCTGAAGCAAGTGCTTTAGCTAAACTATTTATTTCACTATTAGATTTTACTCCTTCATCTAAAGTAACTCCATTATAATAAACTACTGTATTGGCTTCATTTTTAACCCTATCTAATTGATCTACACTCTTTGTTTCATTCGAATTTGCATTTCTTATTACTATTTTAAAAGAATTATTTATTACATTTGGCAGTTGTTTTGCAATAGTAGAATTGGTAACAGGAATAACTACTTCTTTGCAAATGCTCTTATAAGGCTTTGATCCCTCTAAGTATGTGCTCAATTTAGGACTTACATTTAATATAGACATTATATTTAATACAAATACAACTAAAAGAGCATAACATATTGCCTTAGGCAGCTGAAATACCATTCCTGCTGCTCTCTTAAACATATTTCCCTTTGGTCTCAAAAACCTATCTATACTATCTAACACTGGATAGAAAATAATACGATTTACTAAATTCAAAAGTAATTTTATTATTCTATAACATATAAATATTAGAATAGGAAGCAGAACTGCATATACTATAAAGTTATTGTTATCAAAGTATTGTGTAAGATTTTGAGGTATTAAATTATATATTTTTTCATATATACCCCGATCATGCTGTATAAATATCTTTTTACCAAAATATATCCCTATTATCAGAGATATTATAAATGAAATACTTCTGCTTACATCATCAATATCCAACTTTAAATCATTAGAAGAAAACTTAAATAGAAATCCCTTTATGATGGGATATAAAAATATTACCCCTATCATTAAAGTTATAGGGTTTACTTTCATAATAATAATCACCTCTAAATGGCAAAAAATTTATTGATAGTGGTTGTACATCACTTCATATACAAGCATTCTAATCCTTTAATAATTCATTTATCGTATTCTTTATATCTGTCCATAAATACCCCCTTCTTAAAAGATATTCTCCAAGCCGCCTATATATTTTGTTTCTATCTGTTTCTGATTTAGTTATTATCCTATACCTTTTGCTTGCCAGATTATATAATTCATCCTTTCTTTTTTCCTGCATATTTTCTTGAAAACTTTCCTTTTTCTCATCTTCTAGCTTGGCATACTTTTTTATGACTTTATCCGATACTGTCCTTGCTTTTTCAAAACTATATCCGCTTCTTGCCAAGTAGTTTCCCAATTTTTCATATACTTTTCTTAAGTTGTCTTCGCTTTTTATAAGCATAATACACTTTTTTTGTGCTATGTTAAAAGCAGCTTTTTCCTCCTGCTCTTCATCTATAAGGTCCAATTTTTTACTTATAATATCCTCACTTATTCCTTTTCTAATGAGGGAATATCTTATTTTATTTTTACCTTGAGAATAAATTTTTTCTTTTATATAAAGTTCTGTAAACTTATCATCATCTATGAATTTGTATTCTTTTAAAAACTTTATAGTTCTTGAAATAGCATTTTCATCATATTGTTTTTGAGCTAATTTATCCTTCATCTGTTTTTCTGTTTTATAAACTTTCTCTATAATTTTCAATGCACAACTTTTACATTTTATAAAATTATCTTCTTCGATTATACTTTTTAAATAATTCATATCAACAGACGTTCCCTTTGATATGCCATAACTATACACAAGTTCTACACTGCAGGCAAATGCAAATTCTTCATTTATATATACATTTACTCTACCTTTATTTTTCTTTTGTAATTCAATTTTAGTTACTGTATAATTACTCAACCTAACCCTCCCCTATATTATATGTAATTTCATTAGTGAAAACTGCTGCGTTTAGATTCTCTTTTTAAAACATGAACCGTTGGATCTTTTAAGACAGTCCTAGCCACTTCGTATATATTTTCTCTAGTTATACTTTCAATTTCATCTATATCATCGACACATTTATATATACTTTCACCTTCTATAGCCTGATGTAAAACATAATTTCCTATATCCGTGGCATCTTCAAGGGTAAATACTACTGCAGTTTTTAATATCTTCTTCATTAAGCTTATAGTATTATCATCAAATTTTATTTCCTCATTCTTTACTTTATATATACATTTTTCTATAGTATCCATAGCAGATTTTATATTCTTTTCACTGACTGAAGTATATATATATAAAGTCTTTACTCCCGTAGTCAAATCCAAATCCGTATATACGTCATAAGCAAGTCCTTTTTCCTCTCTTAGTTTTCTAAATAAAATAGAATTGCTGCTTTCACCAAATCTATGATTCAATATTTTAAGTGCCAATTCCTCTTTTTTACTTAATCCATAAAAAGTAAAAAGATACACAATAGTACTCTGCTCTATATCTTTTTTATAAGAAACTTCCCTACAGGGTATATTTTGTTCAATTATTATGTCGTTTCTAGTAAATTTTCTGTACTTCCAGTCTTTAAAATATTTCCATACCAAATCATAAATTTCTTCGTGTTCGTAAGAAGAAACTACTGTTATGAAACAATTATTAGGAACATAATAATTATTATAAAATTCTACTAAATCTTTCCTTGTAAATTTAGTTACTCCCTCTTCATCTCCTGCAGTATCAAATCTTAATGGACCTTTTTTAAAAGCTAACTTATTTACTTTTTCAAAACTATACGTTTCTATATCATCTTTACTGCTTTTTATTTCTGATAATATAACTTCTCTTTCCTTTTCAATTTCTTCATCCGGAAATATAGAATTTATAAACATATCGGAAATAATTTCCATAGACTTTTCTAATTCTTCCCTTAATGAGGTAATACTATACACTGTAGAATTATTGTCTGTATATGCATTATATTCTCCACCCAAAATTTCTAAATCATTGTTTAATTTCTTATTGTCTCTAGACTTAGTACCTTTAAAAAGCATATGTTCAATAAAATGTGATATACCCTTCTCCTGAACACTTTCATATATAGCTCCTATTTTAATTCCAGCATGAAAAGCCGCTATATAAGTATCTCTTTTTATAGTAATAAGTTTTATACCATTAGGTAAAACTTTTTGTCTAGCATCAAACATATAAATTCTCCTTTAAAATAAAAACTATCGTACATTATATTATAATTTATATACAGTCAAATAGAAAGAGCATAAAATTAGACTAATTGCTAATTACAGAAAACTAAATTAAAATTTGATAATATGTATATACTATGATATGATAAACTTTGTTTTGTAATATAAAAAAGAAAGAGGAGTTTTAATGGAAAATATTAATTTTAGTGATTTAAATTTAGATCCTAAGGTTCTTCAAGCAATTGATAATATGGGATTTGAAGAACCATCTCAAATTCAAGCTGAATCAATCCCTGTAATACTAGATGGGAATGATGTAATCGGTCAGGCACAGACAGGTACAGGAAAGACTTTAGCTTTTGGAGCACCTATGTTAAGCAAAATAACTACCAAAAGTAAACACATCTCAGCTCTTATAGTTACTCCCACCCGAGAACTTGCAATTCAAGTAAATGATGAGTTGTCCAGAATTGCTAAATTCAAAAAAGTAGCCCTATTACCTATATACGGTGGTCAACCTATAGACAGACAAATTAGATCTTTAAAAAGAGGTGTAGATGTAGTAGTAGGCACCCCTGGAAGAATACTTGATCATATAAAGAGAAAAACTTTAGATCTTAGCAATATAGAATTTTTAATATTAGATGAAGCAGATGAAATGTTGGATATGGGTTTTATAGAAGATATAGAAAACATAATAAAAGCCGCAAATTCTGACAGACAGACATTGCTGTTCTCTGCTACTATGCCAGATCAAATAAGGAAGTTATCTTCCAGATATATGAAGTCAAATATTAAGTGCATAAAAATAGCTAAAAACACATTGACTGTAGAAAAAACAAAACAATATTACTATGAGATAAAGCAAAAAGATAGATTTGAATCTTTATGTAGAATTCTAGATGTAGATGAACCTTCAAGTGCTATAATATTTTGCAAAACTAAACGTGGAGTAGATGAATTAGTAGAGGGTTTGCAGGCTAGAGGATACAATGTAGAAGGTATGCACGGTGATATGGGACAAAACCAGAGATTAAATACCCTTAGAAAGTTTAAAGAAGGTTCCCTTGAATTCCTAGTTGCCACAGATGTAGCTGCAAGAGGTATAGACGTAGAAAATGTTTCCCACGTTATAAATTATGACCTCCCACAGGACACAGAATCTTATGTCCATAGAATTGGAAGAACCGGAAGGGCAAACAAAGAAGGTATTGCCTATTCCTTAGTAACACCTAGAGAATACATACTTTTAAAGCAAATAGAGAAGTTTACCAAGAGTAAGATAAGAAGGAAAGAAATTCCTACAGTAGATGATATCTATGAAGCCAAGTATAAAAATATAGAAGAGCAAGTTAGAAACATTATATCTGAAGACAATTATAAAAATTTTATTCCTATAGCAACTGAATTAGATGAAGAGTACAATCTAGTAGACGTAGCAGCTGCCCTTATGAAAATAATTTTTGACAAAGAATTAAGCTTTGATTATAAGGAAAATTCCTTAACTGTAGATGAAAAAGATGTTAGATTATTCCTCTCCATAGGTAGAATGGATAATTTAACTCCTAGAAAACTTTTAAAATTTATAAGTGAAACTTCTTCAGTTGAAGCCTATGAAATAGGTGATATAGATATACTAAATAAATTTACATTTATAAATGTTCCAGAAAGAGTATCTTCTATTATATTGAAAAAAACTAATGGTAAAAAACTTCAGGGAAGAAGAGTTTCCGTTGAAGTGGCTAAAAGTAAAAAATCTCATTAGTTTACTTTTAGTATACTGTTTACACGTCTTATAATAAAACAATTAAGCCCTATGTCCCAAGGAATACGTCTCAATTTAAGGGTTTTGGGGCTTTTTGTAATTTAAAAATATTGTTTCTAAATTATAATTACAAATTTTTATCATAATAATATTTACCATGATACCTCATATTAAATAGATTTTAAAAGAATAATTTAATAGAAAAGGAGATTTACAATGTCTAAAATATTTTTTAAAGGCAGTTGTATGCTGAATCCTGTACCTTCAGTACTTATAACTTCAAAAAGTAAAAATAGTGATATAAATGTGTTCACTGCTGCCTGGGTAGGCAATGCATGTACTAAACCCCCTATGATTACTATAGCCATAAAACCAGAGAGATTATCCTATAAATACATAAAGGAGACAATGGAATTTGCAGTAAATCTTCCTTCTAGAAATTTAACCAGAATTGTAGATTTATGCGGTGTAAAATCTGGCAGAGACTTTAATAAAATAAAAGAATGCAAATTAGAATTAGAAAAAAGTGAAAAAATATTCGTTCCTTGTATTAAAGAATGTGCTGTTAACATGGAATGCAAGGTTAAAAGTATAATTCCTCTTGGAAGCCATCATTTATTTATAGCTGAAATTTTATCGGTTCACGTAGATGAAAATCTAATAGATAATAAGGGTAAAATACATTTAGAAAAAGCCGATCTCATATGCTATTCTCACGGAGAATACTTTCCTTTAAATTCAAAGCCTCTAGGTAAATTCGGATTTTCTGTTAAAAAGAAAAGATAGTTTCAAATTAGACTACAGAGTTTCTAAGTAGAAAGTTTACTTATAACAATCACATACCAACAAACTTTATTACACTAAAAACTTTTGATGCTCAAAAAAATCTTCCTGTAGGTATCCCTACAGGAAGATTAATATTCTTCCACTTCTTATCTTTAAGGCAATACCTGCTGGAATTGACACAATTGAATCACATACAGGTTGCCGGGCTTCATATGGCCAGTCCCTCTGCCGCTCTTGATAAGAACTTATTATTTAATTTAATAAAATGTAGCAAACTGCTAATTATTTGTCAACATATTTTAAGCAATTTAACTTATAAAAATAAAACATTCAACAAATTTATTTTACAATAATTTTTCAACTTGCACATCATAACTTCCATCAGGAGATGCCACAGTTGCCTTTTGACCTACTTTTAGTTTATAAAGTGCCTTTCCTAAAGGAGACTCTATACTTATCTTCATATTTTTAACATCTGCTTCTACTGTACTAACTAAAGTAACTTCTTCAGTTTCATCTACGTCACAAAATTTTACTAATGCAGTTTTATTTATATCGAATACGTCTGCTTCCGAAGAACTTTCTATTATTACTGCATTTTTGAGCTGAGCTTCGAGTTCCTGTATTCTAGTCTCAGTCATAGATTGATCATCTTTTGCAGCATCATAATCTGCATTTTCACTTAAATCACCTTGTGCACGTGCTGCTTTCAACGCTAACTTGATTTCTACCCTTTTAACTGTTTTTAAGTATTCTAATTCATCTTCTAACTTTTTTTTACCTGATTCTGTAAGAATCACATCCTGCATAAAAAAATCACCCACTATTCTAAATTTTATCTGATGGCTACCTACTGTAACACTTCCACTAAGTAAGATTCATTGATAAGGCTTTGCTGCGAAACTTGATAAATTTTGTATAAGTTTAATAGCTTTTATACATTTATTTACTTTACTATTTTATTATAATATTACTAATTAAATAATACAAGTTAAATGATAAAATCACTTATTATTCATACTATTTAAGCCCATATTTTGCAAATAATGTGACGTTAAGATCATATTGACATTAAAATATTTATCATTATATAATATTATTGGAAGTAAATTTAAAAAGACATTCTCACAATAAATTTGTGTGTAATGAGAGCATATAAATCTAAGACTTTCTTACTTGGGTTTTATGTGCTTTTTTTGATGAATAAACTACGAAATTAAATAGAAATTATATATAGGAGGCTTTAACTTATGAAAATAAATTTGAAAGATATTTTTCTTATACTAGTAGGTTCACTTTTTGTAGCTTTTGGCACTTATTTTTTCCTAGCTCCAAATCATATAGCAGCTGGAGGAACAAGCGGTATAGCCATAATTATAAATAGTATATTTCCAAGTATTCCAATAGGTCTTTTAATGATGGGCATGGAAGTTATACTTTTTACCATTGGTATAATTGTAATAGGACCTGTGTTTGGTGGTAAAACCATATTTTGTAGCTTTTCTATATCTGCTCTTGTACTTTTAATGGGAAAAATGTACCCTAATATAAAGCCTTTCAGCAATGATATTTTAATTCAACTCATATTAGGCATACTCATATGTGGATTAGGTATGGGAATTGTATTTAACTTAAACGCCTCTACTGGTGGAACAGATATAATTGCAAAAATAATAAACAAATACACTCAAATAAGTATAGGCAAATCTGTTTTAATGGCAGACATCGCAATAACTATAGCAGCAACCCTAATACTTGGAGTAAATAAGGGAATGTATGCAATTCTTGGAGTAATATTGAATTCTACTATAATTGATAAAGTTATATTAAGTTTGAACTCCTATAAGCAAGTGGCTATAATAAGTAACAATGGTGAAAATATAAAAAAATATATTGTAAATGAACTATCTAGAAGTGCAACTATATATTATGCCAAAGGAGCCTATAAAAATAGCAATAAAGAAGTTATAACCACCATTTTAGATAGAAAACAATTTTTGAAGTTAAAAAATTATATAAAAGTTTTAGATGACAAAGCCTTTATTACTGTAAATGATATAAATGAAGTACTAGGAGAAGGATTTACTCGTATAATATAAAAAACTGTTCAGTTTTTTATATTTAATTTATAGAATAATAATTCAACTCCTGGTAATAATTTAAATTAGTACTAAAACTAGAGGAGGATGTAAAAATGGCACTGCCAAATCACATAGGTATAATTCCAGATGGAAACAGGCGCTGGGCAGTTAAAAGAGGGTTAAGTAAAGAAAAAGGATATAGTTTTGGTCTAAAACCTGGAATAGAATTATTTAAATTATGTGAAAAATTAGGGATAAATGAATTAACCTATTATGGATTCACTACAGATAATACTAAAAGACCAGCAATTCAAGCTAAAGCCTTTACCAAAGCTTGTGTAGAAGCTGTAAAAATACTTTCAAAAGAAAATGCTTCTCTTTTGGTAGTTGGAAATTCTAACTCTCCTATGTTTCCAAAAGAACTTCTCCCTTACACGGTTAGAAAAGACTTCGGTAAAGGGGGAATAAAGGTTAATTTTTTAGTAAATTATGGATGGGAATGGGACTTAGGTAAAACTAAAAATTTATCAACTACAAATAGACATTCCATTATATCCAGTATAAATTCCCATGATATATCAAGAGTAGATTTAATAATAAGATGGGGTGGTAGAAGAAGGCTCAGTGGATTTTTACCAGTTCAATCTGTATATTCAGATTTTTACATAATAGATGACTATTGGCCTGATTTTAAAATGGAACATTTGATGAATGCTCTAAAATGGTATAATGACCAGGATATAACTTTAGGTGGATAATTTTCTCCTAATTTAAATATAAAGTTTCTAGATTGAAAGTTACTTTATACAAAGCATATAATGACAAATTTTAGCACCATAAAAACTTTTGACAAGTCTAAAGCTTTTAAAGGTGCTTTCAATTTTGTCATTACATTTTATGTATAAGTTTAAATTTAAATTAGAATACCTATAATCATATTTATTTAATTTACATATAATAAATTGTGCGTTTATTTTCCTATCATTTAGTTTGTATTGAAGTGAATTTTCTTTATCAATTGAGAATACATATCGAAGGTGATTTTTTATTGACTTATAATGATTTTTGTCCTATTATAATATGTATTAGTTCTTATCACTTGATAACTACTAAATTTTAGGGGAGATGTTTTTTAAATGGATGAAAAAGTAAAGACAGCAAGACTTTCTATAATTTCTAATGCATGTTTAATAACTATGAAATTAATAGTTGGCATAATTACGGGATCAGTTAGTATCCTATCAGAAGCCATACATTCAACTATGGATTTAATTGCAGCTATAATATCGTTTTTTTCTGTTAAAATATCATCCAAGCCTGCAGATGCAGAGCATCCTTACGGGCACGGTAAATTCGAAAATGTATCTGGTGTAATCGAAGCACTGCTTATATTTGCTGCATCTATATGGATAATAGTAGAAGCTATAAAAAAGATAGTAAGTGGAGGAGAAGTATCCTCATCCAGTCTGGGATTCTTTGTTATGTTTTTTTCTGCTGCAATAAACTTTTTAGTATCCAAAAGATTATATAAAGTAGCTAAAAAAACTGACTCTATTGCTTTAGAAGCAGATGCCCTTCATCTTAAAACAGATGTATATACTTCCCTTGGCGTTGGCGTAGGGCTTTTTCTAATATGGATTACAAAACTGAATTTTCTAGATCCTGTAATAGCCGTAGTTGTAGCTTTATTTATTTTAAAGGAAGCCCTATGTCTGTTAAAAAAAGCTTTTAATCCATTAGTAGATGTAAAATTATCTGATAAGGAAATCAGCATTGTAAAAGATTGTATATCTAAATACAGTGCCGGATATTGCAGTTTTCACCGATTAAGAACCAGGAAATCTGGAAATAAAAGATATGTAGATGTTCATTTAGTATTTCCTGAAGATATGCATATAAAGGTTGCCCATAAATTGTGTGATGACATAGAAAATGAAATGAGTCACTCACTTCAGAATACGGAAGTAATGATTCATCTGGAATCCTGTGACGACAAATGTACTAGCTGTAGATTTGCTGATACAACAAAATGCAAAAATAGATAGGATTTTCATCCTATCTATTTTAATGTTTTTTATCTGATGGCTACCTACTGTAACACTCCCACTTCTATCAAAGTGGGAGATAACAGTAGCTACGCCCCTAGATAATTCATCTAAACTTAGTGGGATAAAAAACTCCCACTAAGTAAGATTCATTGATTATTTATCTTCTACTTCATTTAAAGCTTTAACCAAACTGTTAATATCAATACCATGTACTGCAGCAGCTTCTTCAACTGTTTCTGCTAAAGATGCAGGACAGCCTATGCATCCCATTCCGAAATTCATCAATGTTTCAGCATATGCTGGCTTCATTTTTACTATTTCACCTATAGTTGTATCTTTAGATATCTTTGCCATAATTTTCAACCTCACTTTTTAATTTATATATTCATTTAATTTTTAATATACTTTTTGTTAACAAATTCTAATTCTAAGATAGTGCATTTAATGCTCTTACTAAATTATCTGCATTTAATCCATGTACTTTTGCAGCTTCTTCTAATGTCTCTCCTTGAGATTCACCACAAGTCACACATTCCATTCCAAAAGTCATCAATCTTTCTGCATTTTTGGGATTCATTTTAATAATTTCAGCTATAGTCATACTCTTAGTTATTTCAGACATATTAAATACCTCCACCTACATTATTATAATTACATTAAATATATTTTATACAGCAAACTACCTTATACTAAAATCTTTATCAATATAAAATTCAAGTCTGTACTTATTATTTAAGTACATTATTACCTAATAGACATTGTCACCATCATAATACTACTAAACTTGTCATATATCAAGTTTTATATATAATTATCTGCTATTTATTGTTTCACATTTCGCAAATTGTAAATTACCAGTTTCATATCATAATGTGCATCAATTATATACTACTTCTACCCTTTTCATGTCATTCATGTATAAAGTTACTTTTTATCCATAAGCTTAAAACTCGAATTAGTAATTTGGAAATTACCTTTTAATCCATCTGTGATATAAACTTTTTTGTCCTTTGTAATAAATATAGCCTGCAATCCATTTTTTTTGTTCACATAATCCATTCCCTTATCCACTCCTAGATAAAATATATTTTTAGTCATGGCATCGGCATCTATGGAAACATCTGTGACCAAAGTAACACTAGCTAAATTATTATCCATAGGATATCCTGTAAAGGGATTTAATATATGGTGATATTTTTTCCCATTTTTTTCGAAGTACCTTTCATATATGCCTGAAGTTACTACAGTTTTATTTGTAACATTTAAGCCTCCAGCAGGATCTCCTCTTGTTTTAAAAGGATCTTGTACTCCTATATTCCATGGTTTTCCATTAGTATTAGTATTTATAGCTAAAATATTTCCTCCCAGATTTACAATAGCGTGTTTAACCCCATTTTCCTTTAGTATTCTTGCAGCCTCATCTGCAGAATATCCCTTTGCAATTCCACCTAGGTCCAAAGACATACCCTGCCTTTTTAGCATTACCTTACTATTCTTTTCATCTAATAGTAGATCTTTATAATTGATAAGTGATTTTTTTTCATTTATTTCGCTTTGAGAAGGAAGTCTAGCGTTATCTGTTCCTATTCCCCATAGTTTAACTAAAGGTCCAACTGTTATATCAAAAGCCCCTGAGGACTGCTCCGAATAGTATTTTCCCTTTTTTAAAACATAAAATGTATCCTTCGATACTTTTACAAAATTCTTGCCTGCAGCATCTGCCACTGCATCTAATTCTGTACCAGGTTTATTTACACTCATCTTATTTTCAATTTCTTTAATTCTGGCAAAAGCTTTGTCTATAACTGATTCAGGCTTACTGTCATATACAGTTATAGTACATATAGTACCAAGCATATATTCAGTTTTTGAAACAGGTTGCACATTGTCTTTTACACAAGAAGTTAAAGGAATTATAGAAACTATAATTATGATAATTAGAAATAGATTTAGTTTTCTATTATATTTCATATCATTTAACCTTTCTAAATAAAAAATTATTTACTTTAGCTTTATAGGTAAACCACAAGCTACCATATATACCTCATCACTAAAGCGAGCTATAAACTGATTCACTCTTCCCAAAATATCTACAAATATTCTACTGAGCTTATACTCAGATACCACACTATATCCCACTTCATTAGTAACAATTAAAATATGCTTGTCACTATGTTTTACAGAAGATATTATATTATCTACTTCCTTAATTATATCCTTTTCTAAATTTTCTATGTCTTCAGATGTAATATTGTCAAAGTCATAGTTTTTTTCAAAAATTATATTAGTTACCATCGTTCCTATACATTCTAACATTATGTACTTACTGCTGGATTTTTCTATAGCCTTGTCTAATTTAGTGAAGCCCTCATAAGTTTTCCATTTCTGATTTCTTCTCAGTTTATGCTTTTCGATCCTCTTTTCCATTTCACTGTCCGTAACTACAGCAGTTGCTATATAAAGTACGTCATCTCTCCTTTCAAGAATTTTTTCTGCAAAGGTACTTTTTCCACTTCTACTGCCACCTGTTATTAAAGTTATCTTTCCCATATTTTATCCTCCATCATATGATAATAACTCTGTTTATAATAGCTTAGTAAGTATAACTGCAGCTATAAGCATAGTAAGTATTTCTACCATTTCATTATCTGCCCCAAATAAGTCTCCCGTAAGGCCTCCAATTTTTTTGTTGCAAAATACATTTATTAAAAGTGCCATAATCAAAGCAGCAGGTATCATTATAGCAACATATTTGGGATTCATACCACAAAGTAAAATAGCGATAGTTACAACAAGTGCTAAAAACATCTGTAACTTTCCTATGTTGCCTATAAAGAAATTTCCTGTTCCTGTTTTCTTAGCCGTTTTGCCTATAAAAGCTATAAATACTATTGAAAATCTACCTATAACAGGTGCAGCTACTATTATAAAAGAAAACCTAGGCACTATAGAACAAAGAAGACTGTATTTTAATATTATATCCATAACTATAGTAGCACAAGCATAACTTCCTATTCTGCTGTCTTTCATTATCTCTATAATTTTGTCATTACCTTTAAATGCAAAAAAACCATCACTCATATCTCCTAGTCCATCTAAATGTAGTGCACCCGTAAGCATTATGCCAAGTAAAAGTATAATAGCTACACTTACATTTACAGGGAGTACCATTATACATAGTTTGTACACTATCCATTGAATCCCCCCCACCAATAATCCTATGACTGGCATAAAGACAGTGCCTCTCCTAAAATTTTCTTGTTCACAAGAGAAGCTTTTATTAATTGGAATTCTAGTCATAAATTGAACCATTAAAAAAAAGTCATTTATTAAATTCTTCAAAGTAATTCCCCCTAGTATAATCTATAGTATATTTAAATAAAATTGTAATCAATATTATGTATTAACATGGGTAATACTATCTATAAATAAATTACTATATTCATACTTAACTAGAGTAACATCTCCATTTTTTGAAGCAAATTTCCAGAAAAAATCCAGTATACCATTTAAGACATAACAATAAACTGATCTTATAACACCACTGTGAGTAACTATTAAAACGTTATCCCTGTTTAACTTTAAAATATCATCCATAAAGCTTTTTACTCTAGAATAAAATTCAATGTAACTTTCTCCTTCAGGTGGTGACACACTTTTCCAATCGTCACTCCACTTTTTCCATTCTTCAGGGTAAAGTTTCATTATTTCTTTGTAATTTTTACCTTCAAACTTTCCAAGATTCATCTCATTCAATCTTTCATCTATAACAATCTCCTTAGAATTACCTTCTAAAATTATCTTAGCCGTCTGAGATGCTCGTTTTCTGTCACTTACATAAACATCATCAAATTCTATATTGCTTAAAAGTTTTTTTGTCTGTTCTGCTTGACTTAAACCCTTTTCATTTAAAGATACGTCAAGCCTTCCGTAATAATATTTATTATTATTTTCGTTTGTTTGTCCATGTCTTACAAAGTAAATATTCATAACTTTTATCCTCCTGCATAAGCTAACAATACATGCTAACTTACTTTAGTTATTATATAATATTTGAATAAAATATACAAATTCTAAAGATAAATGTAAAAAAATAAGGGCGAAAATTTCCGCTCTTATTTTAAATGAGAATTAGGTATAAAGTATGTTAATTTATTAACTTTTACAAGTTAATAATACCACAATTTTTCTAATAATCAAGTTTTTCATAATAAAATAATATATATTTTATAACTTTTTATTAATTTATAATCCATTTCTTACAGTTACATATTGTATATTTATTAACAAGTATATACATGTTATTTTAATAAATATAAGTATATAGCATTCATAACAATAATTACCTTAAATTTAATTTTGACAACTAATAACTTTTATTATATAGTAGAATTGATTATAAAATAAGGATGGTGCATATGGATAATTTAACTTCTATTTTTAGAGAAAAAAAGCTAAAACTTACCCCACAGCGTATTGCTGTATATAAATATTTACAATCTACCAAGAAACATCCTTCGGCTGAAACCATATATAAAGCCCTTCAGCCAGAATACCCTACTATGAGCCTAGCAACTGTTTATAAAGCTTTAAAAACTTTAGTTGACGTAAATTTAGTACAGGAAATCAATATAGGGGAAGGTAACTTTAGATATGATGGAAATGTTAATCCTCATTCTCATATACAGTGTATAGTTTGTGAGAAAGTAGATGACGTAGAAGGAATTTGTTTTTCTAATTTAAATGATAAAATTAAAGATTGTGTTGACTACCAAGTATTGAGTAATCAGGTTTATTTTTACGGCATATGTAAAGACTGTCAAAAAAACTCTAAAGAATAATGCTTGTATGCAGCAAAAACTAAGGCAGTTATCTATTATAATTAAGATAACTGCCTATTTTTAAGAGGATTCATCTACTACTTCATTCCATTCATTTTTAGTGTATTTTCCAGAAAGTATACTGTCAACCTTGCTTGATATATTATTTTTAAAGCTTTCGGGTACATTATATATAAATGCTATATTATCTTCCGTCATGTTTTCTAAATGAGTTATCACGCACTTCTTTATACCATCTTTCGAAATGTCTGAGTTTTTAAATCCTGTTACAAAACCTTTGTCACTTAACTTTTTTTGAGCATCTTTTCCAAACGCAAACCTTATAAATTCGTTTGTCTCTTCTGTGTTCTTACTACTTATAAGAACACTCATTATAGCATCTGCCATAATTGGAACTTTTAACTGACTTTTAGAATTTGGACTATAATACTCAAAGCATTTTATATTTTTGCTTTTTAGATTGTTCACATAATATGAAGATGCTATTATTACTGGAATGTCTCCTTTATCAAACTTTTTTAAACTTGATTCATTTCCTATTTCAAAAGTATCCTTGTTTATAGATCCATTTTTTACGAGATCATTTAACAAATCGAAACTTTTTTGAACCTCAGTTAACTTTTTGTATGCAGAAGGTCCGCTGTCATATATATTTTCAAGTTTCTTCATAGTAATTGTATTGCTTGATATGATAGAAAATAAAGTATTATTAATATCCATTCCTTCATTAAGAACTACAGGTACTCTTATTGATGTAGCGTTCATTGTCTTCAAAGAAGCATTAAATTCATCTATATTATTTGGTATTTTTAGTCCTAACTTATCGAAGGCACTTTTATTACAGAGTATCTCTATAGTATAAGGCATTACAGTAATTCCATAATATCTATCATTAAATCTACCGTAAGATTTTACTGAAGTATAATATTTATCAGCTAATTTATTTTGTTCATACGTATTTCCCATATCCGCTAAAAGTCCTTTTCTAACTAACTTTAACATGTCATTTCTTGAAGCAATTACGATATCTATATCACTGGATTCGCTTACATTTTCATCCACTTTTTCTCCTATAGCATTATTTATGTTTACCTTTACTTTAGGATTTTTCTTTTTATATTCGTCTGTTAAAAATTTTATTATATTTAAAGATTCTTTATCCTTTACACCTACATATATATTTATCTGTCTATTTTTTTTGAGTGTTTCTGTATTTTTCCCACATGCAGATAAATTAAATAACAATATTATCATTAATAAAAATGTAATTGTCTTATTTTTGAGCATAAATTCTATCATCTCCTTTAAATATAATTTAAGCCCCTTTTCTATAAATTTATTTTGTACATAATAATTAAATATATAATACATTCATATAATTAAGTGGAGGTGAAATTTATGAAATTTAGGATAATATTTCTAAAGAAAAAATACATCTACTTTTCTATATTATCATTGATATTTATATTAGCAGTCATAATTTTTATGGTATCTAGAGGTTCTTCTCCTTCATTTAACACTATTTCAAATAATAAAAAGATAAAAGCAGATTTTAATGGTGATGGAAAAGAAGACATATTATCTATTGTGCGTAATAAAAGTAAATATTCAATGAAAGTAATAATTGGAGATAAGTCCTTTAATTTTCAAACAGATAGAAATTCCCCTATAATTGAAAATTATTCTCCTTATTGGCCCATTAGAGTAATTCTTATGGATGTATCCAGAAATAAGATTCCTGAAATATTTGTACAAGGTTCCATTGCAAATAAACCAGTTCAACGTGTTTTTACATTCAATAATAACAAATTTGATAATATATTTTCAAATTATAACAACATATTAGGATTTATAGACTGTAAAAACAACAAGACACCAAAAGTAATATCTGGTAAATTTCAAGAAGACAACATGACACTTTCAAATTACATTTTTTTAAACTATAAATTTAAAAATTATAATTATGAGAATGACAATACTTTTATGGGAAACGATACTATATGCACATTTATTAAATTAATCCAGGGACTTCCTCAAAGTGAATCCTACAAACCTAAAGATATATTTTATTCTAATATATCCAGTGAAAATATGTCTCTAATAGGTAACATGTCCGGTGAAAACAATTCCTATGTATTTCAGGATGCACTGTTCATGGAAAATAAATGTGATGCAAATGGAAATACTTCTGAGTTATCCTGGACATTAAATTTTAAAGCCATCTCTAACACAGATACCAACATAGTAAAAAACTATACTCTAAATTTAGCTCTCCTACCTGATAAAAGTAGTGAAAAAAAATATCACTTTAAAATTGCATCTATGTATAGGTCTAAATAAAAAAGGGACCGTTCACGCGGTCCCAAGGGGGATGGGGGGTTATTACATCAAATAACATTTTTATTACTTGATGCTAGGAGATTTAAATCTCCTAATTACATTTATTATAATGTCCCATTCTAAACAAATTATTCATAAAAATTGAAATTTCTAATATCTTTTATACAATTCTTCTAATTCTCTCTTTATATCCTTTCTAAGTTCTACAGGTTCAATTACCTCCGCATCTTTTCCAAAACTCAGTACCCATTTTTTAACATCCTCCAATTCATTCAAGTATATAGTAAAAAGTATACTTCCATCTTCAAACTGGTCTATATGCTGATGTATATGCCATGTAGTATCTTTTATAAAAGCAGCTTCCTGCTCGCTAAATTTTATTACTACCTTTATTTTATCTCCCCTAAATATACCCCAGTTCTTGTCCAAATATTCTTTTAGTGAAAATGTATGAGGTTTCATATATATATCTTTACTAATTTTCAAATTTTTTACTCTATTTAGTTTAAAGCTGCGTATATCACCTTTCATGTGGCAATAGCCTATTATATACCAATCCCCTTCTTTAAATATCAAATCGTATGGATCTATTTTTCTCATAGTTAAATTATTTTTATTTACTGAAAAATAATTTATGCTTAAACTTCTCCCCCTACTCATAGAATAATTTATCTTAGATATCTTATCTTCTAGATTTTCCATATTTCCCACATAATTTATCGAAAAATTCTTATTACTATTTATTTTACTTAAATCCTCATTTTTATTTACATTTACGCTTTTTATTTTAAAAATGGCATTTTTTAAATCCTTCTCATACACAAAACCATTTTTTGATGTAAGTATTTCCTCCGCCATAAGAAGAGCTTCCAGTTCATTTTCACTTAAGTTGGAAGGTTTTATATAAAAATTTTGGTCTATATAAAATCCACCATTTCTTCCTTTTCTTGTATATATAGGTACACTTGCTTCATTTAAATTTCTTATATATCTATATATAGTTTTCTTATCCACTTCCAAAATTTCAGACAATTCTGATGCAGTAGTTAACCCTTTATATTGCAGCATTATTATAATTTCTAATAAATTAGAAATTTTAGACATAGTCCTTACCCCCAATATATTTAGTATTTATAATAATTTATATCGTTACTTTTTATAAACTTTTTAGTAAAACTTTATTCTAAATTAAACTTGTTCTAGTTTAATCTAGAATTTTAGGTATAAACTTTAATTTTAGTATCAAATTTTTTGCCTTTGAATAATATATATTATAAATTAATTATGTTTAATTTAAATAAATACAAATCTATTTACTTAAAAATAAGGGGTGAATATGATGTCAAAACACCATCGCAAAAATTACAATACTGGTTTCAATTTAGGTGATATTCTAAATAATATAGATATAACTCAACTTGTCTCAATAATATCTGCTCTAGGTGGTAACTCCAGAAACTCTTCCAATGACCAATTGGGAGCAATGTTGAGCAATCTAAATTTAGGGGATATTTCCAAGAAAAATAATGTGCCTGAGTTTAATCAATCCAATATAAACTCTCAACTTGCAGAATTAGAAAAGAGATTATCACAAACTGAAGACAATAGCAGTGGAAAAAACGAGATATTAGATGCAGTAAGACAACTTCAAAATTCTCCAGATGCAGCTAAAATATTAAATAGTTTTATGAATTCCAATAATAACAAAAAATAATTAAATTACATTTTTTTAATTATCGCCTTCAAAAAGGAAGTGTTACAATAGCAATTTTTTAAATTGCTTTGAACACTCCCTTTTTAATTATTACATCATATTAAGTTTTTGCAGTAAAAGTGCTGCCACTGTTACTGAATTAAATGCACAATGATTAAACACTGCATACCAATATCCCTTTTTATTTATTAAATAGCAATTATAAATTCCAATCCATAATATTATAGGGAATGCATTTAAACTAAAATGAATTACTGCAAATATTAAGCTACTTAAAATTGCAGCCAGATATACTCCCATTCTCTTAGTAAATATTTTTTTAAATAAAAGCCATCTAAATACAAATTCCTCAAGTATAGGTGCAAATATTATGACTACAGGTATCATTATCAAAAACTTATTTAAGGACATATTAGCCATATGTGTAACTATATCTTGCTGTTTTAATTCAACTCTAAAATTAGAAAGTATAATAGTTTCAGTTATAGATATACCTATAGTTATCACATAAAATACCACCACTGCTGCTAAAGCTTTAAAAAATCTAAATTTTCTTATATCAAATTCATATGGTCCATCCCTATGTCTTAAATATCTTATATTTAAAAGTACAAATATAAAAGGTATAAAATTTTCCGTAAATATACAAGTAACCATATAAGCTATTCCAATTAACACTAATAGTAAATTACTCTTCTTTTTATCCCTCCAAAACTTTGAAAACACTAAAAATGGTGGTACATATACAATTGAAAATACAAGGACATCCTTTATAATATCCAATTTAAACATGACTAATTTCTCCTTGCTATTATTTGCTTGCCTTAACTTAAAATTCATCCTATGAATCCTGCACTAATGTTTTACCCTTTAATAGGAATTTACTGTAGACTCCAAAACCTCTAAAATTTTCTCTTTTCCTTGTTTATTTAATGCAGAGAAAGTTAAGATTGCATCTTCCCCACTCATTTCTAAAGTATCTCTTATAATTTTTAAATTCTTAGACAGTTGGTTCTTAGACACTTTATCAATTTTAGTAGCTACAATAGCAATATCATAATTATAGTGCTTAATCCACTTATACATAGTTATGTCATCAGCTGTTGGTTTATGCCTGCAATCTAAAATAAGCACTATCTTTTTTAATTGCTGTCTAGCATTTAAATACTTTTCTATTATGTTTCCCCAACTTTCCTTTTCTTTCTTTGAAACTTTTGCATAACCATATCCAGGCAAATCTACAAGATAAAAGTCATTATTTATTAAGAAAAAATTTATTTGCCTGGTCTTCCCAGGTGTAGCACTAACCTTAACTAGCTTTTTTCTATTTGTTAACGTATTTATAAGTGAAGACTTTCCTACATTAGATCTACCCACAAAAGCTACTTCTACTCTGTTATCCACAGGATATTGCCTAGGGTTTACTGCTGAAATTATAAATTCTGACTGTTTTATTTCCATAAATGATACCCCTCTTAATTATCTCTTAAGATTGCATTTTCAAGTACAGTATCTATATTATCTGCAAGTACATATTTCAATTTGCTTTTAACTGTCCTAGGAATTTTCAAAAGGTCTTTTTCATTTTCCATAGGTATTATAACCGTATCTATACCTGCCCTATACGCTGCAAGACTCTTTTCCTTTAATCCACCTATAGGAAGAACCCTTCCCGTTAATGTTATCTCACCAGTCATAGCTACATTGTGTTTTACCTTATTTTTGTTAAGTGCAGATATCATTGCAGTAACCATAGTAACTCCCGCAGAAGGTCCATCTTTTGGTACTGCACCTTCTGGAACGTGTATATGCAAATCATAGTTTTTATAAAAGCCACTTTCTATTCCGTACTTATGGGAATTGGCCCTTATATAACTGTACCCGGTTTTAGCTGATTCTTTCATCACATCACCAAGCTGGCCTGTTAATTGCAGCTTACCATTTCCAGGCATTACGCTTACTTCTATAGGAAGGGTATCTCCTCCGTATCCTGTCCATGCCATTCCTGTAACTACTCCCACTTTATCTTCCTTATCTACCTTATCATAAGTAAATATTTCAGGTCCAAGGTAAGATTTTACTTTAGTTACAGTAACATTTATATTTTTTTTGCCCTTTTCCATAATTTCTGCTATTGCCTTTCTTATAATGGATGCAACTCTCCTCTCAAGACTCCTAACTCCTGATTCTCTAGTATAATTGTCTATTAACTTGTATATAGCTGAATCTGAAAAAATAATTTTATTATCCACTACTCCATTTTGTTCCAGCTCTTTAGGTATAAGATGTTCTTTACATATATGGAGTTTTTCTTCACTAGTATACCCAGATACCTCGATTACTTCCATTCTATCAAAAAGTGGTCTTGGAACAGTTTCAAGTGTATTTGCAGTAGTTATGAACATTACATTTGACAAATCAAAATCTAACTCAAGGTAATGATCTCTAAATGTACTGTTTTGCTCACTATCCAACACTTCCAGAAGAGCATCTGCAGGATCTCCTCTAAAGTCTCCACTCATCTTATCTATTTCATCCAATAAAAATAGTGGATTTTTAGATTTAGCCTGTTTCATTCCATATATTATTCTTCCTGGAATAGCCCCTACATAGGTCTTCCTATGTCCTCTTATCTCAGCTTCATCCCTTACTCCTCCAAGGGACATCCTTACAAAATTTCTATTTAAGGCATGAGCTATAGACTTTGCAATAGAAGTTTTTCCAACTCCAGGAGGTCCTACAAGACATAGTATTGGACCTTTAAGTGATTTACTCATTTTTTTGGCTGCTAGATATTCAATTATTCTATCTTTAACATCTTTTAATCCATAATGCTCTTTTTCAAGTATTTCTCTAACAGACTTTATCTCTAAATTATCTTTAGTTTGGACATTCCAAGGTAAATCAAGTATCCAATCCAAATAAGTCCTTATTACTCCTCCTTCTGCAGAATAGGTTCCTGTATTTTTCAATCTATCTAATTCATACAATGCCTTATCTTTAACATCTTTAGGAAGTTTTGCCTTACTTATTTTATTTTTATACCTTTTCATTTCTTTTTTATCTTCGTCATCTTCCCCAAGTTCTTCTTGTATTGCCTTTAGTTGTTCCTTTAAATAATATTCCTTTTGAACTTTATCTATCTTATTTTTTACTTTTACTCCTATTTTTCTTTCTAATTTTAAAATTTCTATTTCATTTACAAGTACACCTAAAAGTTTTTTAAGCCTTTCTTCTATATCATAGCATTCCAGAATTTCCTGTCTCTTTTCTTGTTTTAGCATTAAATATGAACTTACAGTATCAGCTAATCTTCCCCAATTATTTAATTCATCTAGGGTTATTATAGTTTCTACTGGTATATTTCCAGATAATTTTATGTATTCATCAAATTTATCTTTAATAGTACGTGCTAAGGCTTCACAATTTTTATTGTCGTCATCTTCTTCTTCATCTTCCAAAATCTCCACTTCTACTTTAAAAAAAGGATCTTTACTCATAAACTCTTTTAATATTGCCCTTGTTTCACCTTCTACAAGTACTCTAACTGTATCTCCTGGTAGTTTCAATATTTGTTTTATATTACAAATAGTACCTGTTTCAAATATATCTTCTTCTTCTGGTTCTTCAATTTTAGCTTCTTTTTGAGCGGTTAAAAATATTTTTTGATCTGCAAGCATAGCTTCTTCTAGTGCAAGTACAGACTTTTTCCTACCTACATCAAAATGTAAAACCATGTATGGAAATACAGTAATACCCCTCAATGGAATTAGAGGAAGAACTTTTAAGTTTTTATCCATCTTTCTCTCCTCACTTTAAATAGTTTAAATTCATATATCAGCGTTTTATATACTTAACTATTGCTTAAAAGAGAGTACCGAAACCAGTACTCTCTTTTTAATAACCTATGCAGTTTCAGGACCCTTTCGTGTTCTTGACTTTTTTAATTTAATAGGCGTCCTCTTTCCATCCTCTGCCTCTATAAGTTCTGGATTCTTTGTCTCCACTGCATTCTTATCAATTATTACTTTAGCTATTTCCTCTTTTGAAGGTATATCAAACATTACATCCTTCATAGTTTCCTCTATAATAGCTCTAAGACCTCTAGCTCCTGTATTTCTCTTTAATGCTTCATCTGATATAGCTTCCAGTGCATCTTCCTTAAATTCAAGTTCTACATCATCAAATTCAAAGAGCTTTTTATACTGTTTAACTAGTGCATTTTTAGGTTCCTTCAATATTCTTACAAGAGCACTCCTGTCTAGTGCCTCTAGTGTTACTATAATAGGAATTCTACCTACAAATTCTGGTATAAGTCCAAACTTTAGAAGATCTCCAGGCATTATATCTTTTAAAAGTTTTCCTATGTCTTTTTCCTTTTTAGATTGTATTTCTGCACCAAATCCTAAAGTGCTTACTCTAGTTCTACGTTCTATTATATTGTCTATACCATCAAAAGCTCCACCGCATATAAATAATATATTTGTAGTATTTATTTGAATAAATTCTTGATGCGGATGCTTTCTACCACCCTGAGGTGGTACTGAAGCTACTGTACCTTCTAATATCTTTAACAGTGCCTGTTGTACTCCTTCTCCTGAGACATCCCTTGTTATAGATGGATTTTCTGATTTTCTTGCTATTTTATCTATCTCATCTATATATACTATTCCATGTTCAGCTCTTTCTATATCGTAGTCTGCATTTTGTATAAGCTTTAACAATATATTTTCTACATCTTCACCTACGTAGCCAGCTTCTGTTAAAGTAGTAGCATCTGCTATAGCAAAAGGTACATTTAAGAATTTTGCTAAAGTTTGAGCTAACAATGTTTTTCCTGATCCTGTAGGACCAAGTAATAATATATTACTTTTTTGAAGTTCCACATCATCATTTTGATTATTTGAATTTATTCTCTTATAATGATTATACACTGCTACAGACAGTGATTTTTTTGCATCTTCCTGACCTATTACATATTGATCAAGGTAATTTTTTATTTCTACAGGTTTAGGTATAGAAGTCATATCTATTTGAACATCTTCTTCAAATTCATCACTTATTATCTCAGAACATAATTCTATACATTCATCACAGATATATACACCTGGTCCTGCAATTAATCTTCTAACTTGATCTTGTGTTTTACCGCAGAATGAGCATTTAAGTTGTTTTTTATCATCATTTTTGGCCATTTCCACACCTCACTAAAGGTTATTTCTTTTTGGTAATAACTTCATCTATCAATCCGTATTCTTTTGCTTCTTCTGCTGTCATAAAGTTATCTCTCTCAGTGTCTTTTTCAACTTTTTCAAGGGGCTGCCCTGTTCTTTCACTTATTATAGTATTTAACTTTTTCTTTATGTCTAATATTCTTTTTGCATGAATTCCAATATCAGTTGCCTGACCCTGGAATCCTCCAAGTGGTTGGTGTATCATTATCTCCGCATTTGGAAGTGCAAATCTTTTTCCCTTTGCACCAGCTGTAAGCAAAAATGCACCCATGGAAGCTCCCATACCTATGCATATAGTGGACACATCTGACTTTATATACTGCATTGTATCATAAATTGCCATTCCTGAGGTTATTGATCCACCTGGACTGTTTATATAAAGATATATATCTTTGTCAGGGTCTTCAGCTTCTAGAAATAACAGCTGTGCTACTACCAGACTAGCTGAAACATCATTAACCTCTTCACTCAGCATTACTATTCTATCTTTTAAAAGCCTAGAATAAATATCATAAGACCTTTCCCCTCTACTTGTTTGTTCTACAACTACTGGTACTAAACTCATAAACTCTCCTCCTCTTATATAACCATTTAAGGCAATTAATATATATTAAAATTAATTTATATCAATTTATAAGGATGAACCCTTTGAACTTTTTTATTTTAAATTAATTGCCAGAAAAGCTCCTGGCAATTAATTTAAAGACAATTTATGCTGTTGCTTTACTACTATCTACTAACATTTTTACAACTTTTTCATTAACTACATCTGTTTCTAAATATGATTTTTGATTATTAAAAATTATTTTTGCAGTTTTTTCTGCTTCTTTATTGCCATATTGTGCAGCCATTTCTTTTGCTCTTTCCATAAGTTCATCATCAGTTGCTTCTATCTTTTCTACTTTTGCTATTTCACCAATTACTAAATCTGTTCTTACTCTTTTTTCTGCTGATTCTTTCATATATTCTCTTACTTTTTCTTCAGTATTATTTGTATATTGATAATATGTCTTAAGATCTAATCCCTGATATTTTAATCTCAACTCTAAATCTTTAAGCATAGTGTCTACTTCTTTTTTTATCATAACTTCTGGTATGTTGATTTCTGCATTTGAGCAAACTTTATCTAAAACAGCTTCTTCAAATTCTCTTTTAGTTCTAAGTTCATTTGCTTCTTTTTTCTTATTCTTTATATCTTCTTTAACTTTATCTAAAGTATCAAATTCTGATATATCTTTAGCAAATTCATCATCTAATTCAGGTAGTTCTTTAATTTTTATTTCTTTAACAGTAACTTTAAATACAGCTTCTTTACCATTTAGCTCTTCTCTTCCATATTCCTTAGGGAATGTAACATGAACATCTTTTGAATCACCAGCCTTAAGTCCAATTAGCTGATCTTCAAAGTTATCTATGAAAGTACCAGATCCGATTTCTAACTGATAATCCTTTCCTGCTCCACCTTCAAACTCTTTGTCATCTACAAATCCATTAAAATCTATTACTGCTATATTTCCCTTTTCTATACTTCCACTTTCTTTGGTTTCTATTCTAGCATTCTTTTGCTGCATTGTCTTTAATTCTGCTTCTACTTCTTCATCTTTTACGTCATATGTATTCTTTTTAACTTCTAATCCCTTATACTCTCCAAGTTTAACTTCAGGAAGTACAACTATTTTTGCAGTATATATGAATTCCTTTCCTTCTCCTATTTGTACTATATCAATTTCAGGATAATCTACTGGTTTTATATCATTTTCCTTAATGGCTTGTGGATATGTATCATCACAGCAAAAATTTATTGCATCTTCATAAAATACGCCTTCACCATAATACTTCTTTATTATATTCATAGGGGCTTTACCTTTTCTAAATCCAGGTATATTAAACTTTTTCGCATTTTTAGCAAATGCTTTTTTCATGGATTCATTAAATTTCTCTGCTTCTACAGTTATTTCTAATTTTACAACATTTTCTTCTATCTTTTCCTTCTTAACATTCATTTATAAAATTCCTCCTACTAATTACTATACATGCTTATATCAACTATGCTATTATACCATATATTTATAAACATTCCTATATGATGTGAGTATTGCCTTTCTTTACTGCTTAAATTATAAAACTCAATAGTGATATTTTATATAATTGCATCATAAAATTCAACTAATATTTTAGTATATATACAACAATTATATTGTAAAAGTTAAATTCATAGTTTTACAATATATATTTCTTATTATTGGGAATTAAAATTGGTATTATAATTATATACCAAAAATCTCAAAGTTTATAGTTTTTTTTAATTTTTACAAACACTTTTCAATATAATCCTTAGAGACTTTTAATTCATCATAGTCTTTATAATTGTCACTATACACTTCAATTATACCAACCTTATTATAATTCGCTTCCCGCAGCTTACAAAATAACTTCTTATAATTTGTCTCACCTTTACCTGGAAGCAAACATGAACTTATTGAATTTCTATCGTTTATATGCAAATTTTCTATAGCTCCTGACATAATATCTATATATTCTTCAGGTAATCTTCCTGCTCTATAGGCTTGCTTTATATCCAGTGTAAAGTATAGAGAATCCTCATATTTTTCTCTAAGTGTATATAGAAAATCAATATTTCCTGACATACACCAAAATACATTTTCCTGACACAGTTTTATACCTTCTTCTCCTGCTGTATATAATAATTTATCATAAACATCAAAAACCAGATCATAGTTAATTACATTATAGAGTTTTTTATGCTTCATTCCGTGAAACGTGTAGCACTTAGCTCCAACTTTTCTGGCTAGTTTACATACTTGTTTAAACTGCAAAAATGCGTCATTTCTTCTTCTCTTATATTCATCAAATAAATTAGGTTCAAAAGAAGAAGAAAAAGCATGAACAGAATTTATATTAAAATTGTTCTTTAATTTCTGTTCCAAAAGTATGTCTCCGAAATTTTCACTATATTCACTAATACTGTTTAAAAATATTTCTCCTAAATTAAATCCTAAATTTTTCATCAAAGCTATACTATTTTCCGTATTTACATTTGGGTAAAAGCTAGCTGATGACAATCCTATATCCATAATCCCTCCAAAATTATCATATACTTCCATTGCAAAAATAACCAGTAGAAGGCTGCACCTTCTACTGGGTAACGGAACCTGATGCCGTTAAGTAAACAGTTTTACCATCTACAATAGCCGTAAGTCCCTTTTCATTTATTCCCTGAAATTTTATATCTTCACCTTCTATATTCTGAACCATAACATGATTTTTATTCTGCAAGCTTTCTATCCACACGTATTTCGTAGTTTTCCCAATCCATGGAAGTTGGCTTACATATGCAATATTATTGTCATCTATAAATTTAGGTGAAGAACACCATACATATCCTGGATTATTAGTTAATTGAGAATCTTTTGCTATTACAGTTCCTGTAGTAGATACATATTGAGGATTTGTTATATCCTGCTTATTTCCACTTGCATCCACTAACAATATACTCTGAGATTTATCATCAAACAAAAGTGCATTCTTACCTGATGGACTTACATCATATGTACCGCTGCTATCTGCCTTAAATACTTTATCATTACCCTTACCTTGATATATTAAACTTACATCTTTTCCACTACTCAATTTTATTTTATATGAATTCTGACTTGCTAAATCCTTAGACTTAGTTTGAGTATTTGGTTGAGATGATTTTTGGCTATCCGCATTATTCTTTGTCTGTTTGTTTTCAGAAACAATATTGTTCTTTACTTTACTTGTTTCCTTTACTACATCTCTAAATGCTCCCCTTATGTAAACTACAACTAACACTGCTACCATCAGACATGCTACAACAAGTATAACTTTATTTCTCTTATGCCGCTGCATTTTCTTTTCATATTCTTTGCTAAAAATACTTGGTTTACCCACTAAAAAACTCCTCCTATACTTAGTATTAATAACTATGGGAAGTTAAATCACCCATTATAAAAAGCGGTGATTCCCTGATTAATATTCCCAAAGGATTATCCATTATATAAAATTATACGCAGTGAAAAATCATTATAATCCTTCATGTATATAATAAATAATATTGTAGGAATTCATTACTTATTATACCTCAAAAATCTTATAAATAGTAATAATTTTTTGTAAAACTCCATAAAATTGTGAAAGGCAAATTTAAGCCATTTACTTAAATAAGCCTATTCCTAAAAACACAGTTAATGTGCTATAGAAATAGGCTTATTTTTAAGTAATCAATTCACAGTTCACAATTTCTGTGGATTTTTCTCCGTGAGTGTTATGAAAAATCTAAAAACTAAGTAATATAAATATTAAATTCTTAGATTTTCTGTGCAACAAAAAATCTATCCTTAATTGTGAATTGTGCATCGCGCATTGTAAATTGATTATTTCATATTTATTTGAATACTCTACTTCCAGGCTTTACATATTCTTGTCCTTGCTTACACATAGGACAATTTTCCTTATCATAAGTATTTATATTAAGTTTTACTGCACTATAAATTGGGTATTCTATTTTAACACCTTCCGCTCTTCTGTCTACTATGCAGCATATACCTACAACCTCTCCACCTAACTTCTGGATTACTTTAGCAACCTCTACAGAGGATTTTCCTGTAGTTACTACATCTTCGGAAATTATAATTTTTTCTCCCTCTTTTATTTCAAAGCCTCTTCTTATAGTCATATTTCCATTTTGCCTTTCAGCAAATATTCCTGGCTTACCCGTTTGCCTTGCAAGTTCATAGGAAACTAATATTCCTCCCATTGCAGGTCCAACTATTTTATCATAGTCAACATTCTCTAATTTGTCTGCAATAACTGCTATTACATCTTTTGCCTTGTCAGGATACTGTAAAAGTTTTGCACACTGACAATACCTATTACTGTGTTTTCCTGAAGAAAGTAAAAAATGTCCTTCCAAAAGTGCTCCCACTTCTTTCAATGTATTTACAACTAAATTATCCATAGCTATCCTCCTAAATTATTCCTCTGATTTCACTTAAATCTTTTATATTTTCATCTTTCATGTATTTATCTATACCATCTATTATATCTAAACATATATCTGGTTTTATAAAGTTTGCAGTACCTACCTGAATGGCAGAAGCTCCTGCCATTATAAATTCTATCGCATCTTGAAAGCTTACTATTCCACCTATTCCAACTACAGGAACTTTTACAGCTTTTGAAACTTCATATACCATTCTTAATGCAATAGGTTTTATTGCCGGACCTGACAATCCGGCAGTTATATTATTAAATACTGCCTTCCTATTTTTAATATCTACAGCCATAGCCTTAAATGTATTTACAAGGGATAAGCTATCCGCTCCTGCATCGCAGCACTTATAAGCCATATCTACTATATCTTCAGCATTAGGAGATAACTTCACCATAAGTGGTTTTTTGCAGACTTTCCTTACAGCACTTACTATTTCATAAGCTACCTTCGATTTTATTCCAAAAGCCATACCCCCACTTTTTACATTAGGGCAAGATATGTTCAATTCTATAATGTCTACATCCGAGCTACTTAGCTTCTCCACGGATTCAACATAATCATTTATAGTACTTCCGCCTATGTTAGCTATAACAACTGTATTAAATTTTTTCATTTTAGGAAGTTCAAAATTTATAAAATGTTCTACTCCTGGATTTTGAAGTCCCACACTATTTAATATACCTGCTTTAGTTTCATAGCTTCTTATGCCGTCATTTCCTTCTTTTCTTTTTAATGTAAGACCCTTAGAACATATTCCTCCCAATTTTGATACATTATAAATTTGATTATATTCTTCACCAAATCCAAAGGTTCCAGATGCTCCGATTACAGGATTTTTTAAATTCACACCGCATATATCTATCAATTGGTTAAACTTCCTTTCCCCTTATATATTTAGGCACTTGAAAGAAAATAGTCCAGTATACTGACTACTTATTCCTTTAAAAATGCCTTAAAGCATTACAATACTATATCGCTTCCTAAGAAAACTGGTCCATCTTTGCATGCTCGTTTATTACCTTTAATAGTACTGCAAGTACATACAAGACATGCTCCCACTCCACAGGCCATACGATTTTCCATTGAAACATATACGGTTACCTGCTTTTTTCTACACATACTTATTACTTTTTTCATCATGACTTCCGGTCCACAGCATAATACAGTATCATAGAGTTCAGGCCTAAATTCATCAGTTACATAGCCCTTTGTACCCTGACTTCCCGTTTCTGTAGAAATGTGTATGTCATCTACAAAAGGTTTAAATTTATCTATAGAATACACACTATCTCTAAAACCAGCATAAAGATCTAATTTACAATTCTCATGTTGTTTTCTTATACTTTGAGCAAGATAAAACATTGGGGCAATTCCTATACCTCCTGCAATAATAGCAGTTTTTGTCTTCAAATCCTCTATATCAAATCCATTTCCCAAAGGCCCTAGAAGTTTTATTTCATCGCCAGCTTTCAATTTGCTTAACTTTTCAGTACCTTCCCCTACTACTTGATATAAGAAAACTATTTTATTTGTATCTAAATAATGTATGCTTATAGGCCTTGAAAGCAGCGGTTCTAGTTCCCAACATCTCAGCATATAAAACTGACCTGGTTTGCCCTTAAGTTTTCCGTGAATTTCAAGTTTATAAATACCTTCAGCTGTTTTTTCATTTTTATATACTTTTTCAGTGGTATAGCTTAACTCATTTTTCAATGCATTTCTTCTCCATTTCTAAATATTTTTTGATACCTTAAGGCATTTGAAAGAAAACAGCAAGTCAAAAATACACTAGCATACTGACTGGTTATTTCTTTGAAAATACCTTAAATATATCATCTCTAATCCTAATACACTCTTCTCTAGCACATTCTCCATAATTCTTTTCACCATTTTCCCTTTTTCTATATGCTAGAAGTATTCCTCTTGAAGAATTCACTACACCGCCGTTGCCCTCTTTAAGATAAGCAGCAATGTCTTGTGCTGTTCCCCCTTGGGCTCCATATCCAGGTATTAAGAAAAATACACTGTCTAAATTCCTCCTAAGCTGTACTCCCTCTTCTTGATGAGTACACCCTATTACCCCACCTATGGAACTATAGCCACAGTCTCCTAAATATTTCTTTCCAAGAAAATTTACTTTTTCTCCTACTATATTGTAAAGTTTTTTATCTTCTTTAGTATCTATATATTGAATATCTTCTGCTCCTCTATTTGACGTACGTATAAGCACAAACATTCCCTTATTGTCATTTTCAATATAAGGTAAATAGGGTTCTAATGTATCAAATCCCATATAAGGATTTAAAGTTATGAAATCACTTTCAAATTCACCTTTAAAATGTGCCTTTGCATACATTTCTGCTGTTTTTGCTATATCTCCTCTTTTGATATCTGCAATCGTTAAAACCTTCTTATTTCTTATATACTTCAAGGTTTTACTATAGGCCCTGAGTCCTTCCATACCCAAGGCTTCATAGTATGCAATTTGTACTTTATAACAGGCTGCTACATCGCAAGTACTGTCTATTATAGTTTTATTAAATTCAAATACAGCATCTTCTATATTTTTATTTGAATTTAGCACATGTTTTGGTATATATTCTAAGGCAGTATCTAGTCCCACACATACATTTCCCTTTTTTAAAACATCCTCGTACAATTTATCTATAATCATAAAGAGCCCCCTCTTTAAATATATAACTTTTCTTTGTTTTAAAGATATTTCGATAAATTCTCATATATCTGGTCACAGTATTCACATCTATAGGACCCTGTTTTTTCGTCCACCAGATTAAATATATGAGGTATATTTTTTTCTACAGAAGTAACACATCTTGGGTTTTTGCATTCTATTATATTTTCAATTTTATCTGGAAGTTTTAATTTTATCTTTTTATATATTTTTTCATCTTTTATTATATCAATTGTAATATTAGGATCTATAAATCCAAGTACTGTAAAATCCAGTTCCAAATTATTTTCTATTTTGATTATATCTTTTCTTCCTAATTTTTCACTTACCGCATTCATTATAAGTGCCACAGAATACTTTGCCTTGTTTAGTTCCAGGTAATTAAATATTTTCATTCCGTATCCTGCTCTTATATGGTCAATTACGATACCATTCTTTACACTATTTATTGTAAGCATATTTATCTTCCTCCCCTACCTAATTCCAAGTAATTTCAGCATTAATGCCATTCTCACATACATACCATATTTAACTTGTTTAAAGTAACAAGCTCTCGGATCACTATCTATTTCATATGGAATTTCATTTACTCTTGGAAGTGGGTGAAGTACTATCATATCTTTACCCGCTTTAGACATTTTATCTTTGCTTAATATATATATATCTTTAAGTCTTATATAATCTTCTTCATTAAAAAATCTTTCTTTCTGTACTCTGGTCATATAAAGTATGTCAAGAGAACCTATAGCATCTTCCAAATTTTTAGTTTCGCTGTAGTTAACACCTTTTCTATTTAATTCCTTCTTAACATAATCAGGTACTTTCAATTCTTCTGGGGATATAAGAGTAAAACTATTGTTTTCATATCTAGACATGGCGTTTATGAGTGAGTGTACTGTTCTTCCAAACTTCAAATCACCGCAGCAGCCTATTTTTAGATTGGATAACGTTCCTTTTATAGATTTAATGGTTAAAAGATCTGTAAGTGTTTGTGTTGGGTGTTGGTGACCACCGTCTCCTGCATTTATAACAGGTACTGTAGAATACATAGATGCAATCTTAGGTGCACCTTCTTTAGGATGCCTCATAGCTATAATATCTGCATAACATCCAATTACCCTTATTGTATCTGCTATACTTTCACCTTTTGAAACAGAGCTTGAATTAGGTTCTGAAAAACCTACTACCTTTCCACCTAACCTAATCATAGCAGATTCAAAACTAAGCCTAGTTCTAGTACTTGGTTCATAAAACAAGGTTGCTAGAAGCTTTCCATCACATACCTTTGAAAAATCCTTCTCCTTTAAAATTATTTCATTTGCAAGCTTGAATATCTCATCTAATTCTTCTATTGAAAAATCCATTATATCTATTAGATGTCTTCCTTTTAACATTAATAATTCCTCCTTCTCAGCCTCTCCGTGCTAAATTTAAAGGTGTAAAAAAATGCCTTCCTTTAAGGAAGGCATTATTATACCATAATATAATAATTTTTATATTCTACATATGCCTTCCTAGTCTCACAGGACTAGTTTTAAAGGTCTTTCACTGTTTAATTTTTACTGTATTTAGAATATCACAGTTTCAAATCAAAGTCAACATACTATTTTAATTTTGAAGCTGAAATAGCTGCTCCAATAGCACCTGCATATCTTCCAAATTTATTGCTTTTAACAGGTGATCTTAACTTTTCAGAAAGAATGTTTATTATATACTCATTTTGACTTAAACCACCAGTTAAAAAATAATTAAATCCTTCTCCATGCTTTTGACATAAAGATTTTACTTTACTTGTAATAGAATCAACTACTCCAAAAGCTATATCTTCTCTCCTAGTACCATTTCCAATTAAACTTGTTATTTCAGATTCAGCAAATACAGTACACATAGAACTTATAGTAACTCCATTTCCACTTTTAGCTTTTTCACACAATTCATCTATGGTAAACCCTAAAGTACCAGCCATTAGCTCTAGGAATCTTCCTGTACCTGCTGCACATTTGTCATTCATAGTGAAATTAGTAACCTTACCACCTTTTATAGTAATTATCTTGGTGTCTTGACCACCTATATCGATTATCGTACAGTCATCTTTTAAAAGGTAATAAGCACCTTTTCCATGGCAAGTAATCTCAGTTATAGTTTTATTAGCATAGGGAACAGATACTCTTCCATACCCCGTAGCTACTATTTTGCAATTATCTTTCCCTATTCCCATTTTTTTTAGTCTATCTTTTATAACACCAGCAGTTTTTACACTGCTCCAACCTGTTGGAAGTGCAAATGTTTCCTTAATTCCACTGTCATATATACAAACTTTTGAAGCAGTAGAACCTATGTCTATACCTACGTAAATCACAAAATTCCACCTTTTATATTAAGATAAATTAATAATTAATAATTAAAAGTTTATAGTGAATGATGATTTTTAGCTATCACAAAAAATCTTTTAATTTATAAGAACCAGTCATAAACCAGCCATGTTTCGCTTTAGCGAAACGAGCCACCAAAGATTTAATTAAAGATTTTTTGTAGTGTAAGGAAAAAAATCCACAATAACTATTAATTCTTCATTCTTAACTATTAACTAAAAAAGTTGAGTTAACTATAAATAGGGATTTACAATTTTTTTATCTACACAGTGAAAACCTAAAGTTTTCACATTATGCTGTTGTGCCATAAGCTTTATTTCTTCTTCATCCTTCTTGTTATACATTATAGATATGCCGCAGCAGGATGAAATTTCCCTAGGTGTAGGCACAATTGTATATTCTAATTTACTCCCTTTTAATACTTTTTCCATCTTCATCCCTTCAGTATGAGATGGAAAAAGTATATAGTATCTTTTATTGCCCATACTATAAATCTCCTACATTATATCATCTCTAAAAATGCCTCTACTCTTGTTTTTATCTGTCCTGAATCCTCTGTAGAATAATCCGTTTCTATCTGGATTAAAGGTATACCTTTTTCTTTTAACACTTTTTCTACATCCTTATGTTCTACTGCATAAGTATGGCAAAATGAAAGATTAAAATCAATTACTCCATCTACATGATATTCATCTACATATTTTATTATATCATCAATTCTTCCTGTATTTGGAGTAAAGCAGGCACAGTTTATCTTCATATATCTGTCAGCCAAATTTTTTACTAAATCGTCTATAGTTTTTCCCTCTTCACAAACTTCATTTTCAAAATATCTAGTTCCTGTACATGTTTCTTCAACTACTACCTGTGCATTTAACCCTTCTATAATCGAATGAAGTTTCCAGTTAGGCAGTGCCATTGGGGTCCCTGTTATCATGATTCTTTTTTTGCCCTCGTCTACACCTTTTTTAACTCTTTTATCCAATTCGTCGCATAGTTCATTTAATTTTTCTACAAATCTATCTGGATCATCATAGAAAGCAATTTGTGATATCAATAAAACATCTAATCCACTTATTGGAGACGGCTTATATTTTCTCAAATTATATAATCTTTTAAGTGCCCTTCTCTTCGCATTTGCAGTCTTTATGCCCTGTCTTAAACTTTCTACTGTTATCTTATTGCCAGTAAGTTCTTCCATCTTGCTTATAAATTCCTTTATTTCTTCTTCCCAAGCCTTACAATTTTTTTCTCTTTTCATCTGTGGTAATTCCATAACATGAACTGGAACATAGTCATTTAATATTTCCCAGGCTTTTTTCTTTCCATCACAGGTTGTTTCTCCAATTAGCATATCACACGATTGAAAATATGGACACGTCCCTCCAACTTTTGCACCCATAAGTGCCTTAATTAAAGGACATAGGTTCCTTGGTAAAACCTTTTCACCATCTTCAACCCAAAATTGGGAGCCTGAGCAAAGACCTACCCCTATTGCTTTTGCTGCAAGTATAACTTCATCAGGAACAAACACACAAAATGTTCCTACTACCTTTCCACCTTGTGCTTTATAGTCGTCCAGTTCCTGTATCCTTAATCCATGGACTTCAGCTACTACAAGATTAAAATAATTCATTCCCTCTGGCCTATTTTTTTGGTTTAAATAAACACCACTATATAATTCTGGAAGTACCGCGCATAATTTATCATGCTTTTCTAAATCTATTCCTAATTTACTCCACAATTCTCTATAATCTGCCACTACATATTCCCCCTTAACTCTAGATATTATAACATTTAATTTTATAATATCACATTTAACTCTATCCGTTGATTTGATTTACAAATAGTTATAGCAGCAACTATAATATATTTTTATACATTCTTCCTAGATTGAAAGTTGTCTTATACCAAATCACATAATAACAAGTTTTAATTGAAATCTCTAAGGTGTTACTTTGAAAAATAAACATGTTTACAATAATGAAGCTCTTTTAAATATTTTGTATATAAGTCTTAATTGTCAGTTCACAATTCACAGTTCACAATTCACAGTTCACAATTTCAGTACATTTTTTTCCGCAAGTGTTATTAAAAATCTAAAAATTAAATACTACCAACTTTAAATCTTTAGATTTTCTGCAACAACAGAAAATCATCATTAATTGTGAATTGTGCATCGTGAATTGTAAATTAGTTGCTTAGACTTATCAAAATATTTAACCAAGCTGAAGGTTGCAAAAAATATTCGGAGTATATGCTCATTTTTATTTAGAAACTCTCCCTATTTTGCTACATCATACTGTTCCATATCTATTTCAGAAAAATGTCTTACATATGGTTTTTTATAAGCCAATTTCCATCCAACTCCACAAATTAGTCCTATTACTACATTTAGAGCTCCTATTACAAAAACTTGATTGGTCCAATTAAATGAAACAATAACCATGCCTACGCTTCCCATAATCATTGCAAATCCACCTATAAGCGAGGATGCTGAACCTGTATCGTTCTGCTGCTGCTCAAGCATCAAATTAGTACTTGGCGGACGCATACAGCATGATGCTATAGTAGAAGGCAAGAGAGCTAACGCAAATACCCAAGGTTTGCTGTTATCAAATATACAAACTAATATACCGCTGGCTATCATTACAATAAAACAAGCATCAATAATAAATTCACGTTTAAGATGGCCTGCAAGCTTAAGATAGAGGAATGGACCAAATAACATTCCCACTGCATTTAAAGTAAAATAGTAACTGTATACTTCACTTGTAAGCTTAAAACCATCTTGATATATATAAGATGAGGCAGATATAAAGGCCATACATGCTATATTTACTACGGAAAATATAAGTAACATAGAAAAAAATCCTGGATTCTTAAGTACTACGCCTAACCTTCCCAATGTCTGCATTACTGTACCTTTATTGTAACTTGTTAAGGTTTCATTTAGCAATATAGATCCTACTAGAGATGCTACTCCTATAAGGGCAAGACCTACAAATATTCCTCTCCATGAAGTTACTTTTAAAGTCCATGAACCTAAAACTGGTGCTACAGCTGGAGAAATTACTGTCATAGATTGAACAATAGATAAAACTGATTCTCGTTTTTTGCCGCTGTAAACATCTTTAACAATAGCTGTAGCCACTGCACTAGCTGCACTTCCTCCAACAGCTTGAATAATTCTAGAAAATATTAAAAGGGTCATATTGGCAGAAAATACACACATTATACTTCCTATTAAATAAAATATAAGGCCCATAATAAGTACTGGTTTACGCCCGTATTTATCACTTAAAGGGCCAAAAACAAGCATGCCTATGCTAAAAAATACAAAAAACATTATAAGCGTAAGATTAGTAACAGCCTGTGATACGTGGAAATATTCAGACATCATAGGTAGAGCTGGAAGATAAAGATCCGTAGATAAAGGCACAAAAGCACTTAATAAAGAGATAAGAATTATAAGACCTTTATTTCCTAGATATTTTTGTTTTACTTCATCATTTTGAGATAATTTTGACATATCACTTTTTACCATAAATACCTTCCTTTCAGATTTATATATTAGCGTATAAAAATAAGCCCTACGGGCTATTATGTCAATCTATATATGTCATTTATCATATATAGCAAATCATAACATAATTTATAATATGAAATAATCAATTATAATTTGTGAATTAATTCAGATTTCACTATTTTCCAATCATTAAAAATATACAGCCGTGAATAATGTCATGTACTGCTGATACTCATCCACGGCTGCTTAATTTCTACTTTTTAAATGCTGTCTTGATCAGTTAAAATGATAGGTCCATTTTTAGTTATAGCAAGGGTATGCTCATACTGTGCTGAAAGACTTCCATCCGCAGTACGCGCTGTCCAATTATTACTATCTACTACAGTTGAATAAGTACCTATATCTATCATAGGTTCTATAGTAATTACCATACCCTCTCTAAGTTTAAGTCCTCTTCCCGGCTTACCATAATGAGGTACACATACATCATCATGCATTACTTTCCCTATGCCATGTCCTGTATAATCTCTTACTACTGAATATCCTAGTGGCTCTGCATAGCTTTGTATTTCGTGCCCTATGTCGCCTATTCTATTTCCAACAACAGCTTTTTTTATACCTCTGTAAAGACATTCTTTTGTAACCTTCATAAGGTCCTCAGCTTCCTTAGATATATTTCCTACTGCATAGGACCATGCAGAATCAGCCAACCATCCATTTAAATTTACAACCATGTCTATAGTTACAATATCTCCTTCTTTTAAAGGTTTATTGCTTGGAAATCCATGACAGATCTCATCATTTACTGAAGCACAGGTAGCATACGGAAAACCCATATAACCTTTTTGCTCAGGGGTTGCCCCATTTTCTTTTAAATATTTCTCCGTAAAAGCATCTATTTCCATAGTAGTTATACCTGGCTTAATCATTTTTCTAATTTCTTTGTGACACGATGCTAGTATTTTCCCTGCTGCAGCCATATATCCTATTTCTTTTTCAGTTTTTATATCTATCAAATTTCTCGCCTCTATCTTAAAATTTATCCATACCTATTTCTATTTTACCATATTAATCTACAAAAAACCGTTGTCAATTATTAATTATTATATACTACAGTTCACATATTTTCTACAGTTTTATATTATAAACTTTAACAATAATTCACTATAAATTTATATCACATCTATTTACCAAGCCAAGTCCTATGCCAGATAGTAACCCTCCATATATACAGCCTAATAGTGGATTTAATGTAACTGCATGAGGATTGGTTGTAAAAAGTATAAATAAAGGCAGAGCTAAAGAACCATATATGGTCATTAATGTATACTGTTTTCCTATCCACCTGAAGCTATTTGATTAGGTTTTAAGAACAAATTAAACCCAAGAGCTGTTATTATACATCCTAACATCATTTCAAAATACTGCTTTATATAATAATATGTAGTATTTTTTCTACTAAAAAAATTGCTCTGGACCACTGCCAAATCCCCTTTTTATCAACAATCACATCTTATAATAGGAAAAAACTATTATAACTCTTAAAAGCCCTATAGCATAAAACTATAGGGCTTTAGTAAACACCGTATTATCTTCTAAATCCTCTGTTGTTCTGTTGTTTTCTTTTTCTTCTACAATCAGGACATCTCTGAGGTTCATTTTCAAAACCTTTTTCTTTATAAAATTCTTGTTCGCCTTCAGTGAATACGAATTCTTCTCCACAATCTTTGCAAACTATAGTTTTATCTGCCATTTAAACATACCTCCTTTTCCAAAAATCAAGATCTAAAACGATTCACAAATATATTTCTAAAAGAGATATGTTGTTCATCTAATCAAATCTAAGCATTAGTTATTACTAATACTTATTCAGTGTATCATACTAGTATTTAATTTGCAATATAATTGACCTCATTTTAATAAACTTCATCAATTATATAGCTGCTCCTATCCCTATTTCCTTTGGCCTGTTTTTTTAAAGTGCTCATATATTCACCAATTTCATCTACATCTTTAAATCTATTGATATTTCCATACATTCCTCCAAATGCAATTGATGTAAGTGGAAAAATATCTTTATTACCTTTTCGATCAAAAGATTCTATGTAATTATTTTCTTTATCTTTTTCATTGAAAAAATTAAGTATTTTCAAATCAAATTCCCGGATCATCTCTTCACATAATTTATAACATTTAGCAGCAGTATCTTCTATTATGCACACAAAATCATCTCCTCCTAAGTGTCCTATAAAGCTATTATATGGGAAAGACTTCTTGATTTTATTTTCTAAAAAAATTGAAGTAAATTTTAATACCTTATCTCCATTTTCAAAACCATAGGTATCATTATATACTTTAAAATTATTTAAATCAGCATAAAGAAGTAAAAAATTATTTTTATATCCAATCATATCTTTAAGAGTTTTATTTATAATAGCATTACCTGGTAGTCCAGTCAAAGGATTGAGATTTTTTGCATAATTTTTTTCAAATTCCACTGTATATTCAAGTAAGCATTTAACTGTTACAATTCCACAATATTTGCTATTCTTTGTAACTATTACATAATCATAAATCTTACTATTTTCTCTTGCCATTGCAGTTTTTGATACTTCACTTATTGAATCATAATAATCTACTATGAGTGGTGAACAATCCATAATTAAAGATATAGGTCTTTTTAAGAACACCGAGATCCCATATTTTGTAGCAAGCATAGAATCAAGGTTATGTTTCATAATTAAACCTGTAGGAAAATTTTCATTTACTATACATACTCCTGTAACACCTGATTGTTCAAAAAATTTTTTTATATTTTCACTTTTAGTTGATACCGAAAATGTTTTGTTTTCTCGGGCAATATCTCCAATATAACTTTTCTCAAATTTAGCTTTGTTATCAGGTATTTTATTATAATCAATTATTTTTTCTCTTACATTTTGAGGAATATCTAAAAATGTTCCTGCTGGTCTTTGAAGGAAATATCCCTGACCAGCACAAACACCTATTTTAATTAAGGCTAAAAGTTCTTCTTTCGTTTCGATTCCTTCTGCAATAAGTCTCATATGAGTAGCTCTAGCTAAGTTTACAAATGTTTTCATTAATTCCTGCTTAAATGAATCTTTATCTATATCTTTTACAAAAGATATATCAATTTTAATATAATTAGGTTTTGTTTCCATTAGGGTTTTAAGCCCTGAATAACCTGCCCCTGTGTCATCAATTGCAATTTTATATCCTTGATTAATATAATTTTCAAGAGCACTTTTGAAACTTTTATAATCTTCTATAGCAGTTTTCTCTGTAATTTCAAAGATAATTGAGTCCGGAGACATATTGTGTTTTTTTAAAAATTCTTTTGTAAATCCACTTTTAAATCTCTCATCTCTAAATATTTTAGGATCTACGTTTATAAACAGCAGCTTATTTTTATCAATTGAATTTGCCTTTTCAATGGCTTTTACCCTACACAAAAATTCAAGTTCCCATGTTTTATTATACTTTTCCGCAGCTGAAAAAAGTTTATCTGGAAAATATAAAGGTGAACCTTTAGGTCCGCGACTAAGTGCTTCGTATCCTATAACAAAACCATTTTTTAAAGAAATAATAGGTTGAAAAACTGTACTTATACTCTCTTCCGCTAATATTTTATTAAGTTCATTATCTATACTCATTTACAGCACCCCATTAATTTAACTTTAAAAAAAGTATACATTTTATAAGTTAAATATGAGTTAAACATAAGTTAAATATTCTCTAATTATCAGTTAAAAAATAACTTGACACCTGCAATGTTTAATACAACATTGCCTATATGATCGGCAAAGGTTATAATTACCTTAAATATATCAATTTGATTTGAAAGGAAGATAACATTGGATAAAGGAAAATATCATCATGGCAACTTAAAAGAAGAAATGATAAAAAAGGGAATTGAGCTTCTAAACAATAGTGGATATGAAGATTTTTCTTTAAGAAAAGTAGCTAGAATGTGCAGCGTGAGCCATACCGCACCTTATAAACATTTTAAAAATAAGGATGAACTCATTTCTGCAATCATTATGGAAGTATCAAAAAGCTTTGAAAACTCTCTAAGTGAAATTGTAAATAAATATCCTTCCGATCCAAAAAAACAACTTGTTGAACTCGGAAAACAATATGTAAAATTTATGATTGAAAATCCAGACTATTTTAAATTTATTTTCTTAAGTGATTTTAGTAAACCTGTAAATATAAGCAAAGATAATAATTCATTCTATGAAGGTGGAGCCTTTCAGGTATTTAAAAGAAGTGCCATTAATTACCTAAAATCTGTATATAAAAACACTACAGAAGAAAAGGATCTATCTTTAGACATATTAACCATGTGGAGTGTGGTACACGGTATTTCTGTATTGCTATTAAATAATAGTATAAAATATGATGGAGATTACATTGATTTAGTTGATAAAATGTTGAATGAAAAAATAATAAAAATATATGATACTATATAAATTGCCCTGTAACTCTTGCAAATAAAATAAGGCTATAAGCTAAAATTCTCATAGTCTTACTTATTTAAATTTCTAAGCTAACTGCTCAACTTTTTTTGCAGCTTTAAATACTTTCCTGCCGCTTACTATATCTCCAGTAGGACATACCTTTGCACATAAATGGCATCCCTCGCATTTATCTTCAATAAGCTGTGGTTTCCTAGATTCATAGTTCCATTTTATAGCTTGATGTCCCCCATCAAAACAAGATATATAACATCTTCCACATCCAACACAATTGTGATCTCTAAATTCAGGATAAATTATATACTCCCTTTCAAGTTTATCTGCATTTACTACATTTTTAACTGCCAATCCCACTAAGTCTTCTACTTTTTCAAATTTTTTCTCTTCCATATAATAGGATAATCCACTTATCAAATCTTTTATTATTCTATATCCATATTGCATAACAGCTGTGGTAATTTGAATATTAGATGCTCCTAGCAGTAAAAATTCTACTGCATCTTCCCAAGTTTCTATTCCACCTATTCCACTTATAGGGATTCCCTTTAGCTTTTCACTCTTAGCCAAGTCACTTATAAATCTAAGAGCTATAGGCTTGATTGCCTTTCCTGAATATCCAGACACAGCTGACTTTCCATTTATTATTGGATAAGGTGAGAACTTATCCAAATCAACCCTGGTTATACTTTTTACAGTGTTTATTGCAGCTATTCCATCTGCGCCGCCATATATTGAAGCTTCTGCAGGTATTACCATATTCCCTATATTAGGAGTCATCTTGGCAAGTACAGGAAGTGAAGTTCCTCTTCTTACAGCTCTGCAGTATTTCTCTACAAGCTCAGGATTTTGACCCACATCTGAGCCCATGGATTCTTCCACCATCTGAGGGCATGAAAAGTTACATTCAATTATATCTGCACCTGCTTTTGTAACTAACTCTGCCAGCTTAGTCCACTGCTTCTCATTTTCTCCCATAATGGATGCAACAATAACTTTATCTTTAAATTCTCTCTTCAATTTACTTATACATTCTAGATTATATTCTAAAGGATGCTCTGATATCTGCTCCAAATTTTTAAATCCTATAAAAGGAGTATTCTCTTTGCCTATTGCATCAAATCTAGGAGATACCTCATCTGCAACATAAAAGCCTATAGTCTTAAATACCACACCAGCCCAGCCCATATCTAGGGCTTTAGCGCACATTTCAAAGTTATTGCTAATTACGGAAGAAGACAAGAAAAATGGATTTTGGCACTTTACGCCGCAAAACTCTATAGAAAGGTCTCTCATTTTAAATTACCTCCTCAACTTTTAAGCTCTCTTCATGAAGAAATTTGTGTATCATCCTTATTTTTATGGGTCTATCTATTTTTCCCCTTATACAATTTCTCTGACAATACATATTATTATTGCATGCAAGACCACATTCACCAGATTTATCTAAGTCATCCATAAACTTATGACAGGCTCCTTTATAATTCTTAAATCTTAGAGACATTATAATGTCTGCTGCATTTTTTCCTCCCGGGCATGCTTTGCTGCAAGGTGGATCATAACATAAAAGACATCTAGAAACTTCTTCTATTATCTGACTAAATCTCATATCATTTTTCTTGTCCATATTAAGTCCTCCTATTAATTATCTCTTTATCTTTCTCTTTAAGAATTTTCCCCAACCAGGTTTTCCTACAAATTCTCCATCTTTAAATACAACCTTTCCTCTTGATAAAGTCATAACTGGATATCCTTTCAATTTAACTCCTTCCCATATGGTATAATCTACATCAGAATGCATATTATCCTTAGAAATTGTAAATTCCTTTTTAGGATCATAGATTACAATATCAGCATCTTTTCCTATTACAATACTACCCTTTTGATTATCACACCCAAATATCTTTGCAGGGTTTGCACTACAAACTTCTACTGCTTTATTAAATGAAATTCTTCCTTTATTTGCTTCGCTCAACATATATGGATACATATTTTCTATGCCCATACACCCATTGGGTATTTTTGTAAAATTATCTTTTCCCCAATCTTTTTCAGAGCTTTGAAATGGGCAATGATCTGTGGCTATAGTAGAAATGTCACCTGTTTTTATACCTTTCCATAGGGCATCTAAACTTTCTTTTCCTTTCATTGGTGGGGAGCATACAAAATTTCTACCGTCTTCTCTCTTGTAAACTTCACTTGTAAAATATAAATATTGAGGACAAGTTTCTGCATATATTTCATAACCTTCATCTTTCGCCTTCTTTACTTCTTCCATACCTTCCTTGTTTGCAAGATGTACTATATAAAGGGGAGCATTTAATGACTTTGCCCAGTGTATTGCCCTCTTATCTGCTTCTGCCTCTACAAATTCAGGTCTTGACATATAGTGATACCAGGCAGAAGTTCTACCTTCTTTCAGATATTTCTCCGTTCTTATGTCTATTAAATCAGGATTTTCTGCATGTACTGAAATAAGTGCTCCTGTTTCTTTGGATTTTTCAAGTACCTGGCAAAGTACTCCGTCATCTGCCATAAGTCCTTCCTTTTTATATACCATATATACTTTAAAGCTTGGCAGCCCGTAATCTACTGCGGCTTGAAATTCATCTAAAATTTCTGGTCTTAAATCAGATATAACTACGTGAAAAGCGTAATCTACACAAGCTTGTGGTGCACAGAGTTCATCTCGTTCCCTAGCTGTTTGAATTATGCCGTGCCCTTTCTGCTGAAGTGCAAAATCAAAAACTGTCGTTGTACCTCCACAGGCAGCAGCTCTCGTTCCTGCCTCATAGCTATCTGCAGATATGGTGCCCCCAAAGGGCATTTCAAGATGTGTATGTGCATCTATTGCCCCTGGTAATACATATTTTCCTTCCGCATTTATTATCTCTTCTCCACTGACCTCAATTTCTTTTCCTATAGCTGCAATTTTTCCATTCTTTATACCTATGTCTGCTTTATAAGTGTCTTTAGACGTTATTATAATTCCGTTTTTTATAATCAAATCCATAATTTATCACCTCATAAAATAATCTAAAAGCTTTGTTCTTCAAATTCTTCAGGCTGGCTATTAATTTTACCTGAATCTTTAGATCCTGCACTTAATAAATAATAAACAGCAAATGAAACTCCAAAGCCTACAAACCAAGCATAATTTACTATTCCACTTAAGCTAGGAACTATTTTGCCTATAAGAGCTGCAAAAATTCCTAAAACAAGTGCAATAATTGCCTTTGGATTAAACCCTTTCTTATAGGTGTACAATCCTTCTTTAAGATACAGATCTTTAAGATTTACCTTGGTCTTTTTTATAAGCCAGTAGTCACATATGATTATTGCAGCTACAGGTCCAAGTATTCCAGAATAAGTGTCAAGCCATGTATACACATATCCACTAGGATCTGCTAAAAGCTTCCATGGCATTATGAGTATTCCTATAATACCTGTAATAAGCCCTCCCATTTTAAAACTTATATGTTTCGGTGCTACATTTGAAAAATCATTTGCTGGTGAAACAATGTTTGCAGCAATATTAACAGAAAGAGAGGCAACTACTATACCAAAGAAACCTACTAACATCGCAAATGGATTTGAAAATTTCGATATTATATCTACCGGGCTCCACATACTTTTGCCAAATATTACTGCAGTAGCAGAAGTTATTATTATACCCATAGCAGAAAATACTGTCATAGTTATAGGAAGTCCTAAAGATTGTCCTATTAACTGCTCTTTCTGACCTTTTGCATATCTTGTGAAATCTGGTATATTAAGGGACAGTGTTGCCCAAAATCCTACCATACTGGTAAGTGAAGCAGGAAATACTTTCATAAAATCACTCATGGTATGCAATTTGCCTGGTGAACTTAAAAGTGGTCCAAAGCCGTGAGCAAATTTAACTGCCCAAACCATCAAAATAAGAGCTAAAACCATAACTAGTGGAGCTGCCCAGTTTTCAAATTTTTTCAGCTGCTCCATGCCTTTGAATATAACAAACATCTCAAGGCCCCAGAATATCATAAATGTTATACCAGACGGCAAACTAAGTCCTGCTATTTGAAAACTTCCCCCAAGAGTTTTCCATCCTGGAATTACAGCTGAAAACAATACATTTAATGCACTTCCACCTATATAGGTATTTATTCCAAACCACCCGCAGGCAACAACTGCCCTTAAAATTGCAGGTATATTTGCACCAAATACCCCAAAGGATAACCTTGAAAATACCGGAAAGTTAATTCCATATTTAGTGCCCGGATGGGCATTCAATAAAATTGGTACTAAAACTATTAGGTTCCCAAGGGTAATTGTAAATAGTGCTTGCTTCCAGTTCATTCCCAGTGATATCAAGCTTCCTGCTAACATATAGGTAGGTATACAGTGAGCCATTCCAATCCAGAGAGCAGTGAAATTATAGGTATTCCAGGTTCTTTCCTTAACTGGAACTGGTGCGTTATCATCATTGTATAATTTGCTTTCCGTAACATGTGTATCGGATTGATCCAATTCATATATTTCTTTTTCTACTGGCTGTTCCATATAGATCCCCCTCTTTCTTTTAATAAATTAATACCTAAATAGATATTTTTACATCTTATCGATGTCTAGTATAGTTTGAAGCAGTACATTAGCACCTTTTACACAATTATCAAGAGGAGTTTTTTCTATTTCACAGTGGCTGTGTCCTCCAATGCTTGGAACAAATATCATAGTTACAGGAAGCATATCAGCTGCAAATTGAGAATCATGTCCAGGACCGCTGTACATTCTCATATTGGAATATCCATAAAGATTTGCATTTTTTTCAACCAGATTTACTAATTCTTTATTGAAACTGACAGTTTTACGTGCCCACAATTCCTCGTAGCTAACTTTGCAGCCTGCAAGTTCGGATGGAATGTTCTTAATTATATCAACTACCTGTTGTATTACTTTTGGATCTTGATGTCTTGCATCCAAAGTAAATTTAACGTCATCTGGTATAATTGTATGAACATTTGGTGAGCAGTTAATTCTTCCAGTAGTATAAACTAACTTGCCATCAAGTTTATCCAGTTCCTTGTGAAGATATAAAATGGCTTCAGATGCTGCCAAAAGAGCATCTTTTCTTAATTTTTGTGGAACAGTTCCTGCATGTCCAGCTTGACCTATAAATTCGAATTCATAGTTAACCATTCCAACAACACCCTCTACAACTCCAATATCCTTTTGGGCAGCTTCAAGTACTGGTCCCTGTTCAATATGCAATTCTAAAAGAGCCATATAGTCTTTAGGGTTTATTCTATTTTTTTCATCACCCTTATATCCACTTGCGTCCAAAGCTTCACCAAAAGTTACGCCTTCTGGGTCCTTTGATGCCAGCATCTTTGATTTATCAAATTTGCCAGTAACAACACCAGATGACATCATAGCAGGATCAAAACGTGCTCCTTCTTCGTTAGTCCATATCATAACTGTAATCGGATGGCGATGAGGAATATTTTCCCTAGCTATAGTTTCAGCTGCTTCCATTGCAGTCATTACTCCTAAAATTCCATCATAATTTCCGCCTTGTACTACTGAATCACAATGAGATCCCATTGCAATATGAGGCAGGTTTTCCAATCCCTTGAAAGTAGCATACATATTTCCCATATCATCTGTTACAATATCTGCACCTAGTGATTTCATTCTCTTCGTAAACTCCGCTCTTGCCTGAAGAGCTGCTTCTGATAAAGATAACCTTGTTATTCCACCGTGTCCTGTAGCACCAAATTTACTAAAAGTAGTGATTTTATCTTCCATTCTTTCTTTATCACAACTAACTTTTTTCATATCTTTTACTTCCATAATAAATATCTCCTTTACATTTTTTTAAATTGGTTTATAATATAATTGGTTAATTAATTTTAAGTGTCCTATTCTTCCACAAAAGGGACGCTTATTTTTTTAATGTTTTTACAAATTCATCTATAGAATACATAACCTTATCAAAAATATTCATAGCTTCTTCCATCTCTTCTTTATTTATAATAAGTGGAGGTGCTATCATTAAGCAGCTCTCATGAGAATAAGTTGAAAATCCTTTCTCTTTCAACATTCCAACTATCTTTGACATTATTCCATCTGGATCTTTTCCATAAGGTACTAGAGCCTCTCTAGTTTCTCTATCTTTTACCAGTTCTACTGCAGAAAACAATCCTATATATCTAACGTCTCCTACACTTGAATGTTTTTTCTTTATTTGCTCTAATTTTTGTCCTAAAATAACCCCCATCTTCTTAGAATTTTCTATTAGATTTTCTTCATCATACACATCTAATGTTGCGCATCCTGCGGCACAGGCTAGCGGGTGTGCATTGTATGTTAGTCCACACATAAGTACATTATCATCAAAAAATTTTGCTATTTTCTCACTTACAATTACTCCTCCAAGAGGCACATATCCACAAGTAATTCCTTTTGCAAATGTGATAATATCTGGTTTTACATTCCAGTTATTGCAGGCAAACCATTCTCCAGTTCTTCCCCATCCGGCCATAACTTCATCACAAACCATAATTATTCCAAATTCATCACATAGCTTTCTTATGCCTTGGAGATAACCTTCAGGTGGTATGATTACACCATTGCTGCCAGTTACACTTTCAACAACAACAGCTGCTACTTTATCCGTACCCTCGTATATAAGCTGCTCTCTAAGTTTGCTTAAATAAAATTTTGCAGCTTCTTTTTCACTTTCAAATCTTATTTTTTCTCTATAAATATAAGGATCAAAAAACTTTACAAATCCAGGTATTCCAGGTTCACAAGTATATCTTCTAGGCTCTCCACTTAAATTTGCAGCTCCAAAACTTGCTCCATGGTAGGAACGATATCTCGAAAATATCTTAAATCTTCCAGTAACCATCTTGGCTATTTTTATAGCATTTTCATTAGAATCTGATCCTCCTAATGTAAAGAATACTTTGGACATATTATCTGGTGCCTTTTCTATTACCCTAGCAGCCAATTTTGCCCTTACATCTACAGCATAGGAAGGTCCCATAAATGGCATTTTTTCTGCCTGTCTTTTTATAGCTTCTATTATCTTCTTATTTCCATGTCCTACATTTACATTAACTAATTGAGAAGACATATCAAAATACTTTTTTCCATCACTGTCCCAAAAATAAATTCCTTCAGCTTTGGTAATTACAATGGGCTTTAGATTTTTCTGTGCACTCCAGGAATGCAGGTTGTACTTTTTATCATATTCTCTAATTTGATCAACCTCTAAATCTAACTCAGTGTCTTCTAAAACTGCCATTTGAACTCCTCCTTAATATATCTTTTCATATATTTCTACTAACTGCTCTATCGTAGGTTTTCTCGGATTAAGCACCGTAGTTTTACTTTCCATAGCATCTTCTGCCATCTTTCTAAAATTGTCTTTGTCTACACCAACTTCTTTAAGTGATACTGGAAGTCCTGTTTCCAAGAAAATAGACCTTATAGTATCTACTGCAATCAAGCTTGCCTCTCTTACAGATTTTCCTTCTACATTTTCTCCCATAGCTTCTGCTATAACTTTAAATTTTTCAGCACAAGAAGCTCTATTAAACTTCATAACCTCTGTAAGCAAAATTGCATTTGCCATTCCATGGGGAACTTTATAATAAGCTCCTAAAGGCCTTGACATTGAATGAACAAGTGCTGTAGATGCATTGCTAAAAGCAAGTCCTGCATACATCTGTCCAAGAAGCATTTTTTCCCTAGATTCAATATCGCCTTTAAGGACTGACCGTGAAATATTACTGCTTATAATCTTTATTGCCTTTATTGCAAATGTATCTGACATTGGCTGTGCAGCCTTTGAAATATATGCCTCAATTGCATGAGTGAAAGCATCCATCCCTGTAGCTGCCGTAACCTGAGGCGGCATCATCATAGTCAAAAGTGGGTCTAAAATTGCTATTTCAGGTATTATAAAATTACTTGAAATAAGCATCTTTATCTTTCTTTCAGTATCTGTTATTATAGAAAACTTACTAACTTCACTTCCAGTTCCTGCTGTAGTAGGAACTGCTATAATAGGTATACCATAGGTTTTAGGCTGAATTTTTTCATAATCTAAAATATCCCCTCCATTTCCTATAACCATACTTACGGCTTTAGCTGCATCCATAGCACTTCCTCCACCTAATGCAACTATAAAATCTACTTTTTCTTCTTTTCCTGCTTTCACTCCTTCCCTTACAGTAATTACACTAGGATCTGATTCTACTTTATTAAATATAACAGGATCTATTCCCTGATCTTTTAAACTATAGTAAACTTTATCTAATGCACCTGTCTTTTTTGATGAATGTTTTCCTGTAACTATCATTGCCTTATTTCCAAACACCGCTGCTTCATTTCCAATAAAATTTACGGTATCTTTCCCATATATTATTTTGTTGGGACATTGAAAAACTGAATAATTCATAATTCCATCACCTAACTTGCTTAATTTGCAGTTTATTAATTTATTTATTGTTTGCTTAACAATTTATTAAATTTCATGTATATAATTTACCATATTTTAAATGTAATTAGTATGTCCACTATCAACAAATATACTTACAAATTTTTGTTCATTATAAATTATCATTAAATCAATTTCAAAAATACCCCAATTTTTATGCAGAGCATAATATTAAAGGCAATTTCATCATCCTTCAAATCACAGTTTAATATTTCCTCTATTCTGTTTATCCTATATTTTATAGTATTTCTATGGATGTACAGCTTTTCTGCAGTTTTACCCAAGTTTCTATTCTCCTTTAAATATGCAATTAATGTTTTTACTAGCACAGAAGAGTTTTTTTCATCATACATTTTAAGTTTAAGTAAATTTTCATCAAATAGTTTTTTCATCTCTTCATTTGTTTCTATATCAAAAAAAAGCCTGAATATACCTAAGCTCTTATACTTTATGACATAATCCCTTTTTCCAAAAATCTTAGATAACTTTAATGCTTTCATTGCCTCTAGTATTACACATTTAAAATCTTCTAAATCACTACATTCATCTCCTAATCCTATGCTTACAGTAATATCACCCATCCTCTTTGATATTTCTTTTCTTATAGATTCTGCAATCCTGTCTATATTTTCTATGGTAGAACATACCATAAAATAAAATGCATCACTTTGAACTGCATAAAAATATTTTTTACTATTTTCTTCCAAAACATATTCTATTATATCTTGCACACGATTTTTTATATTTGCTATAATCTCTTCATCCACTATATTTTTTTTCTTTATATAAGAACTAAAGTCATCAATATCAACTATTAGGCTGCAATATTTCTTTTCTCTTTTGTATCCATATAAAATTGCCCTGTCTAACATTTCCTCATCAATATTTATATTTTCAAAAATCACTTCTCGCATAAAATTATTCACAGATTCCTTATGTGCATTTCGTGCAAAAATAGCCCTGCAGATAATTTGAGTCACATCTATCAATTTAACCTCAAAAGGTAACTCAAATATAGGAAAATCTGCAGTATTTGCAAAATTTATAACTTCTTCAGGTGTCTCTTTTATATAAGGACCTATATTTATAACAAGACCGGATAAATTTCTAGAAGTAATGTCTTTGATAAATTTAAGAAGAACTTCTGAATTATTTCCTATTGCTATACCAGTAATAAATAAAAGTTCTCCTCCTTTTACAAAATCACTAACATCAGGTACTTCTATTACATGTGCCCAGGTAATTCCCCTGTCTAAGCCTCCTTTCCCAGCTACAACTCTCATTTTTTCAAGTCCTGGTAAATTTAATATATTCCTACAAGTAACAATCATATTTTTTATCCCTCTTTTATAATTTAATATGTATTTGTTAAAAATACACCAATATTTTTATTATTTATTTAAAATATTCCTGTATATAATTATAATATATTAATATTTTTTTGTAAAAGTACAAAAATCAAAATTGAATATTTTTACCTGTAATGCAGAGAATAAGCATAAACAGAGTTCTTGGCATGAGATGCTTAGAAATGGTTATCCAGGGACGTAGCTGCTCTTTGCTCACACTTGGATAAGTGGGAGTATTAGAGCAGGTAGTCATCGGATAAATTATAAAATAATTTTTTCTAGGAGAGTGATCTTTAATTGTGAAGAAGTTTTTTAATTCTAAAAACACTTCAAATCCTATTTATGTACAAAAGTTATCTGATGATAGATATAATTTGCCCTTAAATAAATCTCTTTCGAATAATTTACATGTATTACAGCAATTGTTTTCAAATTGTGCTGATGTTGTTTACCACAAATTTGTTATACATTCAATGAAATGTTCCTGCATACTCATTTTTTTTAATGGACTTTCGGATATAAGAGCAATTAATGAAAGCATATTACCTTCTATCATGAATATTAAAGGTGTTACTGAAAATGATTTAAAATGTGATCATACTGTAGAAATAATTAAAAAATATTTTCTCCAAATTACAAAAATAAGTGAATTATCAACTATGGGTCAAATTACAAATGCTCTCTTAAATGGAAATACTGTACTTTTGATAGACGATGATGATATTGCCTTAGAAATGACAACTCCCGGGTGGAAAGAAAAAGACGTATCGGAAACTGATGTTGAAAAGGTCATAAGAGGTCCAAACGAAGGATTTACACAAAATATTTCCATCAATATCTCACAACTCAGAAGAAAAATAAAATCTTCAGATTTAAAAGTTGAAGATTTTATAATCGGAAAACAAACTCAGACAAAAATAAGCATCACCTATTTACAGGGAATAGTAGATAATCATATTGTTGAAGAATTAAAAGAAAGGATTGAAAGAATAGACATAGATTCTATTCTAGAAAGTGGATATATAGAAGAGCTGATAGAAGATACTCATTATACATTATTTCCACAAATTCAGCACAGTGAAAAACCAGATAGAGTTGCCGCTGGAATTTTAGAAGGCAGGGTAGCCGTTTTAGTAGATGGTACTCCCTGCGTTTTAATACTTCCTGCTACTTTAATTCAATTTTTGCAAACTAGTGAGGATTATTATGAAAGATATACTACTACCATATTTGTACGTTTCATAAGATTAATTTTCTTTGTGATTTCGCTGCTGCTCCCAGGATGTTTTGTTGCAATTATTTTATATCATAAAGAAATGATTCCTACACCTTTACTTATTAGCATTATGGGAGCTGCCCATGGAGTTCCTTTTCCTATTTTTATTGAAGCATTGTTCATGGAAATAACCTTTGAAGCACTTAGAGAAGCAGGTATACGTCTTCCTTCATCAGCTAGCCAAACTGTAGGTATTGTTGGTGCACTTGTTATTGGTGATGCAGCTGTTAAAGCTGGGATTACTTCTCCTATTATGGTTATTGTTATAGCCATTACAGCAATAGCTTCTTTTAGCATTCCGTCTTATGATATGGGGTATACCATTCGTATTTTACGTTTTTCCATGCTGTGTTTAGGCGCATTTTTGGGACTATATGGAATTTTATTAGGGATCATTATACTTTTAATTCATCTATCATCATTAAGTTCTTTTGGTGTAAAATATCTTTCTCCGTTAGCTCCCTTAAGTTTAAAGGATTTGAAAGATACTTTAATAAGATTTCCTTGGCCTTATATGAAATGCAGACCTCACTTTGCCAATGCTAATAATCTGCATCGGCAAAAGTCATCATCTAAAAACAACAAAGACGAGAAAGGACAATAAAATATGAAGTATAAATCGACATTATTTTATATTTTAATCTTTACATTTTCCATTTCACTTTACGGTTGTAGTAGTGATAAAAGCGAACTAAATGAAATTAATGTTGTGGCTGGCATTGGTATTGATAAAATATCCAGTAATAACACTTTTCTTATAACATTAGAGATTATTAATCCCAGCCATTCAAAAGGTGATTCTACTGTATCTAAAAGAGAAAATAAATCTATTATTCAAGTAAGCACTGGTCATTCTATTTTTAGTACAATGCAAAACTTTTCAAAAAATAATCCTGTATTACTTGACTTTTCACATGCCAAAGTAATCATTTTATCAAGAGAATTATGTGAGTCGGAATCAGAAGTTTCTGAAGTAATGGATTATTTAAGTAGAAATCGTCAAATTCGAAGTACTAGTTGGATATTTGTTTCAAATAAACCAGCTAGGGAAATTTTACAAAGTAGAATACTTGGTGACTCTGCAACTTCAACTGCTATAAATAGCATGATGACCTTATTTAAAAAAAATGGACCTATTGTACCTATAAATATAAATAATTTTATTATAGAGTCAAAAAATGAATCAAAATCGACCTTTGCCCCTGTAATCGATATAGAAAAATCAAAAGATAGTACTGCTGCCAAAATTACAGTTGAAAGAATGGCCATTTTTAAAAATAATCATTTAATGGGAATACTTACCAGTGAAGAATCTAAGAGCCTTTTGTGGATAGTCGATTATGCAAAGGGTCATGAAGTTATCTTTCCTATTAAATCAGGTATAAATGATAACGTAACTATAGATGTTTTTAAAAAATCTGACAAAATAATTCCTCATTTAACTGAAAATGGTATTAATACGGAAATTCAATGTAGTGGTACTGCTTTTATTGAGGAAACACAAAATATTAATATCAGCCCTGAAGCTATAAATAATCTTCAATATAATATTGAATCTACACTAGAAAGTCAATTAAATAAATTAATATATAAATCACAAAAGGACTTAAATACAGACTTCATTGGTTTTTCAACTAAAATATACAACAATAATCCAAAAGAATGGATTAATATAAAAAAAAATTGGTCTCAAATATTTCCAAATATAAAATATGAAATTAATTTCAAAATTAAAGTAACTAATATAGGAATAGTTAAAGATCCTGTTATAACAACCAAGGAGGAAAATAGTAAATGACTGCTATTGTAATTATTTCATCATTCCTAATAGGAATACTTGAGGGAATACCTCTAGTAAAAAAAAAAATGTGGAAAGAATTATCGTGTGTTGTGATTTTATTAATTATGGCTTTATTTTTTCAAGTTAGTATAAATTTAGGCATGGCAACTCCCATAGATTTAATAGAAAAATTATTTGAGCCTATTGGAAAAACATTTTTTAATAAATTATAAATTTCGGATTGAGGTGAATAAATATGCATGAAAAAGAAGTTATCACTACAAATCAATTTATATGGATGCTTTTTTGTATAATTACATCTTTTACCGGACTGCACGTAATTCGATTGCTAATTTTTCAAGCAAGAAGAGATGCCTGGCTATCTGTAATCTTAGCCTGGGTGTTAGATGTACTCCTTGCTGTTGTCTATGCTTATATGGGCATAAGATTTCCAGGTCAGAATATGGTGCAGTACAGCATGACTATTCTTGGAAAAAAGTTAGGTAAAATCATAGGAATATTATTTCCCATTTTCTTCTTGCTCGTATCTTCTGCACTGCAAAGAGGACTGAGTATAATACTTAATACTGCATTTTTTCCAAAAACTCCAGTACAAATAATTCTTATTTCCTCTTATCTTGTAGTTGGATACGCTGTTTTAAAAGGAATAGAAGTAATAGGAAGAGTTTGTGAAATTTTAGGTCCTTTTTATTTATTTAGTTGTATTGTACTATTTTTGTTTTTTATTCCTGATGTAAAAATAGATAGACTTAAACCACAACTGGAAGCTGGCCTATATCCAGCTTTAACAGGTACTCCTCTTATTCTATCCTTTATAGGAATATGTATTATTATGGGTATGTATATTCCCATTTGCAATCATCCAGAAAACGGATTTATTGCAAAATTTACCGCTGTCAGTTCAGGTACTTTTGTCATTTTCTCACTTGTTATTAGTACAATAGGAATTTTCAGTTATCCACAATCTAAAAATATGATTAATGTAAGCCTTGAACTCACAAGATTTGTTCATTTAGGTGATTTTTTTGAACGGGTGGAGGCTATCTGGCTTATGATTATGATAGGTGCAGCAATTACAGCATCTGGCAGTATGATATGGGCTTTTAGCACCGGTATATCTCAAATTATAGGACTAAATACATATAAGCCTCTGGTTCTTCCTTCCATACTAGTTTCTTTTGTTATCGGTATAACTTCCTTCAAAAATAGCCTGGATCTAGTAAACTTTAGTTTATACTCATATCCCCTTATAGCTGTATTTGTTGAAACAGGATTAGAAATGTTTCTTTTCTTTGCAGCTTTAATCTTAAAGAAAAAAGGCTAACTTAAATGATCATCATCTTTATCTACTATATTCTTTACTTTATTTTTATACTTACTAAAGAGATGCTTTTGAAAAAAATAAAAGATTAAAAAGCAGGTTAAAACTAAAGATATTCCTATAATAATGGAAATAAAATTATTGACACCTATTCTATCCATATTTATACCTCCCCTCTTACAATATATTTCCCAATATTATAGATTTCATTAATCTTATAGCGTTTCTAAATTAAAAATCAACTTATACGCAGAAATATTTAACGAGCTAAATGTTGTAAAAAATATCCGGAGCATAAGTTGATTGTTCGTTTAGAAAAGCTATATTTAATGTTTCTTTAATTGTGCTTCATAAACCTTTTTTATTTTCTCAATAATACTACATTCATTAAAACTTCTATCATAAATATTAGAGACCTTCATTACTCCCATAATGCTGTTAGTTAAAAAAACACTATCTGCAGACATTAAATCTTCCTTACTGAATTCACCTTCAGTAATATTAAAGTTATTTATTATGAACTTTCTTACTGTACCCTCAAGTAATCCACATTTTTTAGATGGAGTATATATTTTTTTATTCTTTGTAAAAAACACATTAGATACACTGCCCTCTGATAGTTTATCCTCTGTATTAAAAAACAGCACCTCATTGTATCCCTCATCAATACATTTTTCATGTTCTAATATATTTTCTAAATAATTTAAAGATTTTAAGTATGTAAGTTGAGAAAATTCATTTCTCCTAACAGAACTTATTTTAACTTTAAAACCTATTTTATACTGTTCCTCAGTATAATTGTTCTTTCTAATATTAAACAACGTATTTTCCTCTGTAACTACTAACTTCAGCACACAATTATTACACTGAAGCTTGTTAACAGCATCCATAACTTCGTCTTCAGTAATTTCTTTATCTATTCCTATAATAGAAAGACCTTTATTTATCCTATACAAATGATTTTCAAGAAAAAGCGGCTCATTGTTTACAAGCATAGTTTCAAAAAGTCCTCTTCCAAAATAAAAACCGGTATCTAAAAAAACTTTATCATCTTCTACCAGCTTACCATTTAAGAGCATCATAACTGCTATTCACCCCTTTACAATACTTTCATCAAAACTCTAGCCTTATCAAGTGTTTCATCATATTCTGCTTCATCATCAGATTCCCAGGTAATTCCTCCACCAACACCTAAATAAGCTTTTCCATTTTTTATAAGTATAGTTCTAATAACTATATTTAAATCCACATTACCATCAAAACCTAAGTATCCTATGCACCCTGTATAAATATTTCTTCTAGTAGGTTCTAATTTCTCAATTACCTCCATAGACCTGACTTTAGGTGCACCAGTTATAGAACCACCTGGAAAACATGCTTTTATACAATCTATTGCTGTATACTTATCTTTTAATTTTCCTACAACAGTTGATACCAAGTGAAATACTGTACTATATTCCTCTAATTTAAAAAGTTCTGTTACCTTTACAGAATATGGCTTGCATACCTTGCTTAAATCATTTCTCTCTAAGTCTACAATCATTAATAACTCAGACCTATCTTTTTCACTATCTATAAGTTCTTGTCTGTTTTTTAAATCTTCTTCTTTATTTTTACCTCTAGGTCTTGTCCCTTTAATAGGTCTTGTTTGAACAAGGTTATTTCTTACTTCTAAAAATCTCTCCGGTGAAGAAGATACTATACTAAAATCTTCAACATTCATTAATGCAGCAAATGGTGCTGGATTAATATGCCTTAAATCTTTATATACTTCATAAGGATCTTTTTTTGTTTCACAGCAGAATCTTTGTGTTAGATTTGTAATATAAATATCCCCATTTCTTATAAACTGTCTGACCTTTTCTACAGTTTCTACATATTCCTCCCTGCCAAAGTTTGATACAAATTTTGTATCACTATCATTTACTTTTCCATATTTAATTTTATGTCCTTTGGATATTTTATCTTTTATTTCATTAATGCTGTCTTTTTCTGACTTTAATATACCTAAAGATGTAATATAAGTCTTCTTTTTTAAGTTATCTACTATTACTGCATTATCATAGAAATAAAAATAGCAGTCAGGTATTTTTATTTCTTCTATAGTCATAACAGGAAGCTCTTCTATAGTTCTCTCTATATCATAAGAGAAATATCCCATAGCCCCAGCTATATATGGAAGCTCTGTATTATTTTCAATTTTGTACTTTGCAATAAGTTTTTTAAGTTGGTCAAAAGGGTCGCCATTAAATTCTTTTTTATTTATAGTACAAATATTATTTTCATATTTAAAAGTAGTAAAAGAGTTTAATCCTATAAAAGAGTATCTGCCTAAATCTTCGGCTCCCATGCCGCTGTCTAAAATGGTAACTGTTCTGTCTTCTTTAAACAGCGAGTAAATATCAAAAGCATCTAATTCTGTTTTTATTTCTTCAATGAAGAACTTCATATAATTCCCCCTTACTAAACATTCTTGCTTCTTCTATAAAATTCTTAAGCATTTCATGTCCACATTCTGTGAGCTCTGCTTCGGGATGAAATTGTACTCCTTCAACAAGATACTTTTCATGCCTAACCCCCATTATAACTCCATCTGAAGTTTCACAGGTTATATTAAGACACTTAGGAAGTGTTTCCTTTTCTATTACTAACGAATGATATCTTGTAACCTCTACAGGATTTTTGATTTCTTTAAATACTCCTATATTTTTATGATGGACTTTGAATATTTTACCATGTACAGGCTCCTTACCCTTTATTATATTAGCCCCAAAGGCATACCCGATACATTGATGTCCAAGGCATATACCTAAAATAGGAATTTTACCACTAAATTTTTTAATTATATCCACACAAATGCCCGATTGCTCAGGTGACTTAGGTCCTGGAGAAATTATAATCCCTTCTGGATGCATTTTTTCCACATCTTCCAATGCTAATTTATCATTTCTACAAATCTTAACCTCTTCATTTAGTTCTTCTAAATACCTTACCAAGTTGTATACAAATGAATCATAATTATCAATCATAAGAAACATGAATTTTCACTCCTCGGCATTAATTTATATTGCTTTTTAACCTTATTCATTTACATTTCAGTACAATTATCTTTACAATTTTCACCAATTTTATCATAATTCTTTTGGTTAGTTTAATAGGTAATCAGCAGTTCTAATAAATTACCTCCCTTATAAAATATTTCTATTATATTTAAAAATAAAAAAAGCACATAGCGCATTTAATTTATCCAATGTTATCATCTGCAAACAACTCACCTGCTTTACAAAAACTGCAAGTTTTATGCTGTGTATAAAGAATTCTTTGACTTTAATCCATTAGAATTCTTATGTACATAGGTTTGCTAAACCCTGGATAAGTTTTATACACTATATGCCTTTATTTTTAAATTCTATTATTAATAAAAGATACTAATTAAAATCTTAAATTTCTATAAGTAAGTATATCACATTTCAATAAATCATATCAATAATGAAAAATTCCAATTAGATTACTGCTGCCAATGTTAGTTATTACAGGTTAGGAATCTCTTTTAATAAGTTTCTCTAAGTATACTAATTCGATAAGTAATTAATTTTATTTTATACACAACTTTTTCTGAATACAAGGCTGTATAATTGGTTATCACTATATAATAGAGGTGATTATATATGACAAACATAAGAAATAATAAAACCCCTTATATTAAGTTTAAACATTCAAATGATAAATTTAATATGGAAGCCGCAAGGGAATTAGGAATTGATTTTCCTAATTTTAATCAAACAACCTCAAAAATTATATATGCTTATGAGCTTGGATTAAACGATAGGCTCTAATCTTATCTGGAGTCTGTAATAAAAAAATCAAAATAAAAGGATGGCGATATTTGTCCATCCTTTTATTCTTATCTTTGAGGGGATATCAATTATATCAATTATGTACTACACTTTATTGTTTTCATTTTCGCTAAGTCTATTTCCTTAGGACACTTATAATTATATTAGTTATTTGTTACAATTTAATGTCCTATAAATAAAATAACTATTTATTTTTTGAACACTATGTAAACAATATAATAACTCTGTTTATAGTATAATAATTTGGATTTCGTACATTCTATTATTATAAGGATATCAATGTATTAAAGCTACTAAATGTTTAAGTTTTAGATAAACCAGAATATTCTTTTTTCAATACATTGATAATTACCTTTATGCTGGGGATGACAAATCCCCAGTATTTATGTTATTTATAGTTAGTTTTGTATAGTAATATTATTTTCTTTCATCCAAAACTTCTTTTGATACACTTAATCTGCCTATGCACTTACAACCTTGTTACGACATTTTTTAGCTTCATATAAAGCTTCATCTGCAGTCTTAATAAATTGTTCAATAGATAACATATCAGATGGAGTAACAGTGCAAATTCCTAAACTAATGGTAATATAATTGGAAATAGAAGAGTACATATGTGGAATAGCTAACTGTTCAACCTTTTTTCTCAATTGTTCTGCAAATTCCAGCACACTTTCTTTTTCCATATGGGTAAGTACAACAGCAAATTCCTCTCCTCCATATCTGGCAACAGTATCTGAGGAACGCCTTGCAGAAGATGAAAGTACCCTTGAAACTTGCCTTAAACAATCATCTCCAGCTTGATGACCATAACTATCATTAAATCCCTTAAAAAAATCAATATCTATCATAATTAATGACAGTGGTATAAAATAGCGTCTGCACCTATCCCATTCTGCTTCTATTGTTTTATCAAATACAAAACGGTTGAAGATACCTGTTAAACTATCAATTTGAGAAAGTTTTTCTAATTTTTGATTTACCCTCTCTAATTCATCGTTTTTTTTCTGTATTATTTTTCTATTGTTAAAATCATCTACTTGATTTTTATATCTCATACATGATATCATCCAGGATATTATTAAAAAAATAGTACTATTAGTACAATTTGCATACAATATATCGCTTGATTTCTGAAAATATGGCAGAAGAAAAAGAAATGGTAAATGAACAATTAAATACATAATCAATAATGTAATTGGTTTAAAAATCGGAGTTACAGCAACTGCTATAATTGATATGGCATATACAATAATCTGCCCAGAATATAATTGATCCAACAAAGATACACCTGCACACCAACACAATATCATGATTGTAAAAGATACTCCAACAACATTAATACTTGTCTCATGTTTAGAAATGTTATTTTCTAATTTAGCAAATATAAATAAATATACCATCATTGTCAAAATTAGTAATATATCCATAGCTGAATAATATATGTCAGTTTTCTTTGGAAAAATATTTTCCCCTATAGTAAACAAAATTACAAGCTCTGCAGCTTCTATAACAATGAAAGTTACTGCTGTAATTTTTCCCCTAGTTAAATTAATCCCATTAATATTTACAACAAATTCTTCTTTATACTTGTCCAATACTGATGCCAATATAAAACTTCTTATCAATCTGACTATTTTAAAAAACATCTTTTTCACCTTTATTTGAAAGATTTTTATCTGATATACTACTTTTATCAATTAGGGTATAGATAAATTATATCACCATTTATAAGAATTTTCTCCTACTATTTATTCTTCTTTTATCCATACTTATCAATGTTAACATCCTATTCACTTATTTGTAATAAAGCTGTCACAGAGCAGTGAGATTATGTGATAAATCAAAGAAATATTTAGGAGGTAATTAAAAATGTTAAAAAGAAACCTTAAAATAGTATCCGCTTTAGCCCTTGTTGTATCAATTGGTACAGGATTTACTACAGTTAACGCAGCCTCACTTTCTAACAAGACAGCAAAATCAGTATACTGCTCTAGTAAAAATTTCAAAACAAAAAATAATCAAAATTTCTTAAAAACTAAACTTGATCCTCTAGTAACCGCAGGTACCATCACTCAAGATCAAGAAACTGCCGCATTAAATCTTCTAACTTCTTCTAAAACTAATAAAAAATCAAATACTCAAGCAAAAAAAGAAAAGACTAAAGATTCATTGAAGACTACTCTTGATTCCTTGGTAACTGCAGGTACTATCACTAAAGATCAGGAAACTGCTATATTAAATAGCAGTAGTCAAAAAAAAGCTGAAAAAAAAGCTGAAATGGATAAAGTCAAAAATATGACTCAAGCTGAACGTAAAGCCTATTTTCAAAGTAAAAAAACTGCAAGAAAAACTAACTTCTTAGACTCTCTAGTAACTTCAGGCACTATTACTAAAGATCAAGAAACTGCTATAAAAAATCTACTTACTTCTAATAAAAATGCAAACATTCAAGCTAAGAAAGAAAAATCCACAACTTTCTTAAAGACTAAACTTGATACCCTAGTAACTTCAGGATCTGTTACTCAAGATCAAGAAACTGCTATTATAAACGCTTTAACCTCTTCTACTAGTAAAAGCACAAAAAATTAAAAATAGTTTTTAATAAAAAATGTGATCATTTTATATGGTCACATTTTTTATACAATTTTTTTAATTAAATACTTGTGTATTTTTTATAAAATATGCGGAATAAATAAAGTATAGTGCATTGTAATAACTTAAAAACTATGAGGGAGGTGATAATAATGAATGCTACTATGCGCTATTTTATAACCTTAAAATGTATTAAATGCCATAAATGTGCAAATATATGTCCTGTAGATGCAATATATGAAGGACATGATAAATTTGAAATTAATGACACCAAATGCATAACCTGTGATAAATGCAGAGAAATATGTCCTGTAGATGCAATACATTATGAAGATGACGAATTTAGAAGTATAAATAGGGAAATGGATTCCTATTTTGGTGGGGGAGCATGGCCATCCCCAGGAAGGTATAACAATTTAGAATAATGGAGGTCTCAAAATATGAACGCAATAACTTTAGTTATTATCGCTGCATTAGTTTTAATCATTGCATATCGTTATTATGGATATTTTATAGCTACTAAAGTCTTAATGATAGACCCGGACAGGGAAACTCCTGCTAATAAATTTAATGACGGAAGAGACTACGTGCCAACTAACAAATGGGTAGTTTTTGGACACCACTTTGCTGCCATAGCTGGTGCAGGCCCACTTATAGGTCCAGTTCTTGCTGCACAATTTGGATACATGCCAGGCTACTTGTGGCTGCTTATAGGAGCAGTGCTAGGCGGTGGAGTACATGATATGGTAATTTTATTTGCTTCAGTTAGACATGATGGCAAATCTTTAGCAGAAATTGCAAAGGAAGAAGTTGGTAGGATTACAGGAACAGCCAGCAGTATAGCAGTCCTTTTAATAGTAATTTTGTCTATGGCAGGACTTGCCATTGTCATAGTAAATGCCCTTTACTCTAATCCTTGGGGTACTTTTACAGTAGCAGTTACTATACCAATAGCTATGTTTATAGGAATATATATGAGATATATTAGACCTGGAAAAATAGGAGAAGCTTCAGCTATAGGAGTTATATTAGTACTTTTAGGAGTAGTACTAGGACCTGCTGTTAAAGCATCTAGTTTAGCAACCTACTTTACTCTTAACGAAACCCAATTAAAACTTGTCCTCCCAGCTTACGGTTTTCTTGCTGCTACTTTACCTGTATGGTTTTTACTAGCTCCAAGGGACTATTTAAGTTCTTATATGAAAATAGGCACTATACTTGTCCTGGCTTTAGGCATAGTATTGGTTAGACCTACAATTGCAATGCCTGCAGTAACTAAATTTGCATCTGGTGGAGGCCCTATAATACCAGGACCACTATGGCCTTTCTTGATGATAACTATAGCTTGTGGAGCAATATCAGGTTTCCACGCCTTAATATCCTCAGGAACTACACCAAAGCTTATAGATAATGAAAAAAGTATTCCTATGATAGGATATGGTGCTATGCTGGCAGAATGTTTTGTAGGAGTAATGGCACTAATTGCAGCTACAGTTCTTCAACCTGGAGATTATTTTGCCATAAATACTAGTGCAGCAGCTTTCGGCAAACTACAAGCTGCAGGTTATAAAATTGTTAACCTGCCTCAACTTTCACAGCTTGTTGGAGAAAATATAGCACATAGACCCGGCGGTGCAGTATCTTTAGCAGTAGGAATGGCCTATATATTTTCCAGGATACCCTTTTTAAAATACTTAATGTCCTATTGGTATCAATTTGCAATAATGTTTGAGGCTCTATTTATATTGACAACTATAGATGCAGGTACTAGAGTTGGAAGGTTTATAGTTCAAGATATAGCAGGAAAAGTTTATAAACCTTTGAAAAGAACCGATTGGTGGCCAGGAATTATAATAACTAGTGGTTTGGTATCTTTTGCCTGGGGATATTTATTGTTTGGAGGAAGCATATCAACTATCTGGCCTATATTTGGTGTGGCTAACCAGCTTCTAGCAACTTTAGCTTTAACTATAGGAACTACTATAATATTAAAGCATAGTAAAAAAAGAAGTTATGCCCTCATAACCTTAATTCCAATGTTAGCTTTACTTGTTACTACTGTAGGTGCTGGTACATGGTCCATATTCAAAACCTATATTCCTAAAAATATGATATTAAATTCTTTTCTTATGACAATAATGATTGCTATAGTAATAATAGTAGTGGTAGATTCCGCATCTAAATGGAATAAAATTATTAAGGATTAAGAAATAGTATAAAATAATCAATTCACAATGCACGATGCATCATTAGCGGAGAAAAATCTACCAAAATTGTGCACTGTGAACTGTTAACTGTGAATTGACCTAGCAGATCTAATTATTTCATCAGCCGCTTCAAAGCATAATCCAGCTAAATCCTCTACATGAAGCTCATTAACTACAGAACAATCGTAAAGAATAGTGGCATCTGCCGGGAACTCATCATCTGCTGTCCATAAACCAAATACCATAGGCACATTAGGTAATATATTAATCTTTATTCCCACGTCTCCAACATCAACTTTTTTTCCACCTAGCTTAAGACCGGCTTCCAAGAAAAGGTCTCCCTTATGCCCAAAGAATTCAACTAATTTATCTATGCCGCGATCTGCAAATCCCTGATAAGCATGACCAACTCCTTCTAATTCTCTAAAAGGCACCCACTTATTTGTTAGACTGCTGTTAGTAGCCCTGTATAGATAACTAAGCATAAGCATCTTAAGCATAAGCATTGTATTTACATCTACAGATGGATCTTTATCTTTATTATACTTTAATACAATATTCCCCTCTGGATAAGAAATTAAGTATTCTTTGTTAAAACAAGTTAATGTAAATTGTTTTTTTTCAATATCATAATAAGACCTGCTTCTTTTAGCCACTTCTTCTGGATTATATTTAACAAATTCCTTACGCATATTTTCATAACAAATCTCATAATTATTTTCCTTGTTCATACCTTCACCCCTTAAATACATAATAACATATTACTAGTAATTCTTGCCTAACTTATACTAATAATGCAAAAGTATTTTTTATGTTTACTTAAATACTCAACTTTAACGCATATAAAATTTTTTTAAACTGCGAAAGCTAAATAAAATAATAAACGTACTTGCATTTGCTGAAAATATATGATAATATTTATTTATTAATAATTTATGTTAATAAAAAGGAGATGGCGAAATGGCATTTAAATGGAAAGACGAATTTAATTTAAATATCGATGAAATAGATAAACAACACAAAAAACTAATGGAAATAGGAAAAAAAGCCTATGATATTGCAGTAATAGATGATGGATATGATAGATATGATGAAATAATGACAATACTTGATGAGCTTTTAGAATATACAAAATATCATTTTGAGTATGAAGAAAATATGCTAAAAAAATATAATTATGATCATATTCATGATCAAGAAGAAGAACATGGTTTTTATGTATATAAAATAAATGAAGTTGCCTCTAGAGAGGATATAGATGATAATCAAAGGAAAGTAATATTAGAAATTATAGACTTTTTATCTGAATGGATTAGTAACCATATTATGATAGCAGACAGAAAATATGCAGTATTTTTAAAAACTGTTTAATAAAAGAACGAGAGTAAACTAAAATAGTTTTTACTCTCGTTGTAAGTTTCAAAAATAATTTGGTTGTTTCTACTTACTAGTAGCAGCTGAAACCATAGCTTTTACATTTTCAACCTCAGCATTAAATGGTATTATACATCCTGAAGAAAGAATTAATCCGGTACCATCAAAATCTTTAATAAGTTTAGTACAATAATTTCTATTATTTCACACCTATTGACTCTGGCTTTGATGTCTTTAGATTAACCACTGATTGGACAATTGAGTAGATCACAAGACATACAGCACCAAATACAAATGGAAATCTCATAGACGATATATTAAAAGTCTTCTCAACAAAAGCAAAGAAGAAACTTGAAACAAAACCACCTATGCTCATAAATGCAAGAGCTATAGAAATTGCAAAAGGCTGTGCTGACTGAGGCACCGGCATACCAACATACATAATTACAGCTGGCACCACAAGTCCAAATCCCATTCCAACAATAGTTGTTGCAACAGTAAACATAAAAACGCTATTTCCATAGATCAAAATCACAAATCCTATAGCATGGAGAACCGTTCCTACAACTATGGTGTACTTTACAGCTATATGATATAATTTTCCAAAAATTGCACCAGTGAACATCCCACCTATAGAGAACATAGTAAGTGCCATCGCTGCACTAGCTGAAGTTCCCAATTTATTGTCAACTATTAAAGATGATATACCCGTTAACATTGGGTAATTTATTAAAGTATAAACTAGGAAAATTATTGACCATACATATACCATACCAGGCATCTTTACTTTTTCGTTCTTTGCCTTTTCTACCTTCTGAGGCTCAGGTAACATGAAAATAACTACGATAAGAGATATAACAGCCAAAAGATAAGTTAAAAAGGTAGTTCGCCAGCTAATAACACATAAAAATCCTCCAAGCATCTGAAATACGATACCACCTATATTTTGAATAACACTATTGTAACCCATGAGATTTTCTACATCTTTTCCTTGGAAAAAGTTCATAATAAGTGCTGATGGAATTGGAGATATTAAACCTACCCCAGCTCCCAATATAGCCCTCATAATAAGAATTACAACAAAGCTATTTGTAAAATAAGGGAAAGCACCACCAATGATAGTAAGAATTATTCCAATAATTGTAACACTTCTAAATGTCATAATATTACCGGCTAATTTTCCTCCTATCATTGAAAATGGAATCGTGGTTAAACATGGTAATGTAGCTATAAGTACCACTACACTAAAATCTATTTTGGGGAAGGCCTGACCTATACTTGCAAGTGCAGGAGAAGTTGCTCCTTGTGCCATAACCAGAAATGAAAAAGAAAATATTGCAAATATAATTGCTGATTTACCTTTACTCATACCTTTACTCATAACTTTAAACTCCCTTCTTCGCTCTTTGATTTTAAAAAACTTTTCATATAAATTTTTATACTTTAGAAATGAAAGTATTCTCTACTAGTTATTTCCTATCCCACCAATCAGATATAGTCATTGTTAGATCTATGAATTTAAAATACATCTGACCGGAAAGCATAATTGGAATTCTATCCGGTTTCTCCATGTTTAGTGCGGCCATCATTCTTTTATCACGTATTGCAGTCATCTCTTTTGGTATCATGTTATTTCACCCCCATAATTTTTGAAATACACTTGAACATTTTAAATCTTCTGTATGTATATAGTATAATATTTATACGTTTACATTTCACCCTACATGATGTAGAAATTTACGGTAATATTTTATACATTTATGTAAGATAAAATTTTTGTATATGTTTTAAACTTTTCTAAATTGTTTTCATTTAAAATAATTACTTTTGCTCCTTTCACATCCCCCATTTCAATGAGTGTAGAAAACAATCCACTATCAACAGATTGTGGAGATTCTTTTTCATTTCTTTCTCCTATGGCTTTTCCACTTTGCCATACCTTATATTGCTGCTGCAATGGAATATGAAAAAACATAAATGATGGAATTATTTTGCCAAATTGTTTTTTTAGATTAGTTGATAATTTTTTATACCAATCTATTTGTTCTTTTCTTATATATCCATACCCTTTTATGTCGTAGCTGCCTGAATCAAACATGTAAATGTTAAATGTAGACTTATCATTTTGTACCTCCATAATTAAATTTTTAAGCAAAAATAAAAGGAAGGCTTCTTTAAGATAAAGCACTTCCTTGACAAACCACAAATTGTAATAACACTTACTTTATAACTAATTTATTGCTGCCATCCAATTTCATTTTATAAATCTTATCAGACCAATTACCATAATATATCCATCCATCTAATACTTCATTTAACCTACTGGCCTCACTATTTAGCTTAGTTCTATTAGTTCCATCAGTAGTTATCTTATAAATGTTCCCTTTTGTCTGATCAAGCGGAAGTATCATTGCAGTATGTCCATCGTAAGGATTATTGCTATAGTATATCCAGCTTCCACTTACTTGAAGGTCCCAACTAATGTCATCATTTAATTTTTTTATATTTGTGCCATCAATATTCATCTTATATAATTTATAGTTATCTTCAAAATCACTAAAATAAATATTACTATCACTTAATTTTAAGAATTTAGCATATTTATTATAAATCTTTATTTTATTAGTACCATCGATGCTCATTTTAAATATACCCGGCTTCTCTTCACTAATTGTGCTGCACTTAGTGACAGAACTTACACCACTATAATAGATGCAATCTTTATATATATTTATATTATCAACCAGTTGATTAGAAAGCTTAATTTTATTTTTTCCATCCGTATCAATCTTATATAGTCCACCCCTTACCACATGATTCTCATCCATTTCAGGTCCTAGTGCATAATATATATAACCCTTATAGAAAACAGCATCAGTAATATAATCGTCACTTGTTAGTTTAATTACTTGGTTATCTCTTGTTTTATATATGCCACCACTTCCAATAGAACCAATGTAACCATTAACATAATAAACCCAGTTATTAGCAACACCAATAATCCTCCCAGATGCCTGTCCAATATAACTCTTATTTGTTCCATCAGCATTAATTTTTACTAATTTATCATTTTTATCAGATTCATATAGCCAGTTTCCATCTTCAACTATCGGTTCCATATTACTTACTTTAACTTCGTTGCTCATATTACTAATTGGTTTAGCATATTGACCTCCTGAGCTCGTAAGTAATGCAGCTGACACGCACATTGCTAGAAAGACACTTTTCAATACAACCACCTTCTATTTTAAAATTATTACATAGATACTTATTTATGTAATAAAACCACATACCTAATTATACCATATGATCCCACTTTATTACTTTTATTTATAATCTTAAATTAATATTTCTAAATTTCTTTAAATCTTTTAAATACTAGTTGTTAAATAAGTATGGCTCTGTTGCAATATCGGTTTTTCAAATCACTATGAACAGTAAAAAGCAGATAGTTTAAATTTGAATTGAACTATCTGCTAATACACAAATTAAGAATACTATTCATTATCTGATTTAATAATTGGCTTTCCATCTTTATCAACCAACAACGTTAATCCACCAGCATATCCATCATAACTAAATAAATATTCAACACCTGTTTCTTTATCCACTATCACCTTATATCCAAATGTAGTACCCTCTTTAAAAATTTCCTCAAATCTTTTATTAGACTTTTCACCAAACATTCTTTACTTCCTCCTTTCAAGATTGCAGAAATTTACCGCTGCTCATTAATCTATAAGTAAATTATATCATTTTATACAATATCTCTCTATTACTTTTTATGACAGCTATCCTCACCTCTCAAGGATTCTTCTTTATAATGAATGGTGTTATAATATTATGTATAATAATTCTATCATGGAGAGGACGTGTCAAGCTTGTACATAAATGAAACAAGGGTAGTTGTTAGATATGCAGAAACTGATAAAATGGGTATAGTTCATCATTCTAATTATTATATATACTTTGAAGAAGCTAGAACACAGTTTATAAAAAAGACTGGTATAAGTTATTCACAAATGGAGAAAGACGGTATAATGTTTCCTCTAGTTGAAAGTAATTGCAGATACTTACAGGGTGCAAAATATGAAGATGAACTAATAATAAAGACTTGGATTAAAGAATTAACACCAGTTAAAGCAGAATTTAACTATTCGGTTATTAGAGAAAATGACCAAAAGGAAATTGCAAAAGGAAGTACATTACACACTTTTGTTAATAATAATTTTAAGATAATCAATTTAAAGAAAAAACATACAGAACTATTTGAAAAATTACAGTCACTAATATGATAAAAAAGCAATTGGCTTCTATAAGAGAGCAATTAATAAAAACAAGCATTATGAATACAGTTATTTGAATTTAGCATTAATTTGTAAATATAAAGATACAAAAAAAGGTATAGAAATTTTATCTGATAGAATTAATAATTGCAGCAAAGTACATTTTTTTTATTACCCCAGCAAAAGATAAACTACTATCCCGACGACTCCAGAACCAAGCATGATGTAAATCGGGTTCGTTTTCCATCTACGCAGAATGAACAGGCAGGTTAGAAACATGACTACAGCTTTCCAATCTACATGAGAAAATACACTAAAAGTGAATACTTCGGAATTGAACAGTGATAAAAACAGAATAGACATTCCCACTGTGGCAATCAGGGAAACAATAGCCGGGCGCAGCCCTTCAAAAATTCCTTTTACAAGCGTCATGTCTCGATACTTGTAATAATAGTAGCCAACAATAATCGCTAGTACTGTCGTTGGAAATGCACAGCTGAAAGTCGCCACAATAGCACCTGTTACCCCTGCCATTTTCATTCCCACGAATGTGGAAGCGTTCAAGACAATCGGTCCTGGTGTCATTTGAGAAATCGTCACTACGTCAGCAAATTCCTTCATCGTCATCCAGTGATTCTGGGTGACAACCTGCTGCTGAATCAGCGGAAGTATTCCATAACCACCGCCGAAACTAAAAAGCCCCACCTGCAGAAAACTCAAAAGCAATTGCCAGTAAATCATGTTTTCATCGTCTTCTTTCGTTTTTGAATGGCTGTTAAAATACCACCGAATGCACCGCAGATCAGAATAACCCATATCACATTTACACTTAGAAAATATATTGCGCAAAAGGAAGCGATCATGATAAAAATTGAAAGAGCGTTTTTCGATTTGCAGATTTCAGTCCCACCAGAAATCACCACATCAGCAATAACAGCCGCAATTCCCGCCTGCATTCCCTTTAGAACAGCATTTACTACTGGATTCGTTTTAAATTCCTGGTAAAATAGTGAAACAACAGCTATAATGACTAGCGGTGGTAAAATCGTTGAGATAAGCGCCACAATTACTCCAGGAATACCAGCCAGACGGTAACCGACCAAAGCAGAAGCATCGACGGCCATTGACCCCGGCAAAGACTGTGAAATAGCAACGATATCCAGCATTTCATTTTCATCAATCCAGTGAAGTGTATCAACAAATTTATGCTTCATCAGTGGAATAATCACATATCCGCCTCCAAAGGTGAAAGCGCTAACTGAAAATGTTGACACAAACAGTGTTTTGTAAAACTTTAAATTTCTTTTCATCTTTTCTCCTTCACAGCTGATTAGTGAGTGTTTTTATAATTGAGGAATTTGCATAATCAAAAAATTAAGCATCCTAATATATATTTTTATTATAGTACAAGTTCCATTTCTTCTCCATAAATATGTAAAAAATGTATTATTTTTATGATAAAGTTTCATAGATACTCAACTATTTACAAACAAAAGAATTGATCACTTGAATCACTTAAAAAATAAAACTTTTATATGTCAAAAGTAACCTTAAATCATCAAAAAAATTTTAGTTTCATAAGCATAAATAATATTTTCGCCATATTCTAGACTTGTAGCTGCACTATGAAGATGTTAAAATTTATATACATAGCAGTATAATTTTATCAATAAAAAGGATGTGTTTAAGATTTTTAATAATAAGAATATAGAAAAATATTCATCAGCAGTTACCCTATCAGATATGGAGATTTTCATATTTCCGGAACTTCTATATAGTCTCTTACTAGCAAACATAATGTCTCCAATTATATGGGAATGGAAGAAGGATGAATGGTTTAAGGATATTGACAAACTAAATCCATATAGGAAAATATTAAGACTTAAGCAGTATATAATGGACAATTATGATTTTAATTTAGATATTGATACATGGGGACTTACAACTAAAGAGAATGAAATAGCACGTTTTGAACCATTTATGAATGTTGAAACAATAAGCAGGAGTAACGCCTTGTTTGGTTATGAAGGAGACAAATATTATTTTAGTATGGATATTAGACGACATTTTGGTCTTGATAAATATAACTCTAATGAGATTCCTTATTGGAAGACTGAAACTGTAGAGGCAATGAATGCATTCAAATACAAAAAGAACTACGAAAAGGGTGCAGGTGAATGTGTGTCCTTATCTACTCTTTATGCCGCTGCACTGTTTATAATATGTAAAATACCTCTTAAAGACATATACCTGCTTGCAACACCACTTCATTCACAAAATTTTGTAGATGTAAAGGGTGGAATAGTAACAAATAATAGAAGAATTGTTACTAAAAATATGTGGTTTAACGGTACTGAACTTACGGTAAAAGCTCAAAGAGCAATACGAAATGAGCAAATTACAATTATTTCTCATAACACAGGTTTTGTCCATGTGGTATATCCCGAAGCAACCATAAATCATGAAGTATATACGGACTTTGAAAAAAAGCTCAAGAAGTTCCTTGTACATGATATAGATTATGAGATGTTATGCAATTTTCTTAGGCAGGAGAGCCATCTTCAGAAATTCTTTCAAATTAAACATGAGTACCACGGCATTCACAGATATATTCCTGCTGAAAAGGCCTATGCTTATGAGCATACTAGTTCTTTTAAGATAAATAAGAGTACGAGGGACAAACTGCTGTCTGAGATTGATGAGTATGAATTTTCTCAGGAACCGATACAAAATAGAATATGTCTTAATAACTTTGATGAATTCTTTAAAAAACACAAAGTAGATTTTAATGATGAGAATGATATTATCAGTGTAATGGATCAACTTAACTTACCTAATATACCACTAAAGGAGATTTTAACTTCATTATGTGAATTTTGCAATATAGACCCAAGACTTCCTGGAAATAATAAAAATTTTATTAAGTCAGAACCAATACAATTATCTTCAGAAATGAGCCGTGAAGATATTGTTAACTATTTAGAGTCTATTAGAGACACAAACGTTTCTGCAGATCTTGCTTTTTATGCATTAAGAGATTTTTCCAGAACCGAATGGGATCCTTTTATCAAGGCAGCCTTAGAGCGAAATCCTGTTTCAATTAATATGTACCAAAACTTAAGTGAAGATGAAGTTATAAATACATTGGAGAGTATGCCTAACTTATCAATATATAATGGCTCTCGGATGGCTCAACCAGATGAAGTATGTAACTACCAACGGGGAGACGGTCTAGAAAAAGCTATATGTTTAGCTAATATATTAAAGTATAGAAATAATTCTCGAAGTATACGTATTAGGGTCCTAAATGATCACGTTGAAATTAATTTTAACAACAAAATTATTAATTGGCCGTCAAATAAGTGCTTAAATGGTACTATAAAACTTTAAAGTTTGTTTCTATTTATTAAAGTGATATTCATTTAAAAAAATGGTATAGATTTGATTTTTCACACAAATCTATACCATCCCCTTGAATAATTATATCTTCTTTGCAAGTTTTTATGAATCTTACTCTATTTAACCTATTTTAGCTGTTGAATCTCTTTTCTATTTGATTTTGAAGCATACTTTTTTCATTATAATATTTCTCTTCCATTTCATTTAATATTTGCTTTTTAACCCAAACATTATTAGCAAATACTGTTGCCACCCCTAAATAATAATATTGGAGACCTTTATTTCCACCAATATCATTGAGATATTGGTTATATTTCTCAAAACAATACTTAAATTTAAAATCTTTATCTTTATTAGTTTTTATTATCTCACTTATTGAATTAATCCAATATATAGTGCAAACAATAATTTTCCTGTCTGTATTATTTTTACTATATTTTAAGAAGTTTTTCAATGTTTTAATATAACTATCATTATCTTCACTATCTAAACTATTAGCTTCATTACCTATTAAGCTAGTCATTGTTGATTCCAAATCTCTCATCTTATGACTAATTTTAGAATCCATTCCGTCTAAATTCTTGTTTAATTCTTCTATTTTAAACTTCATATCATTAATCTGATTCAGTCTGTTTGCTGCTGCATTTATTTCTTGTGATACATCTGCAAGATTATCAAATGCATCCTCAAATTTGCTCTTTGTCTCTCGCGATACGTCTACAAGATTATCAGATACATTTTCGAGTTTGTTCTTTGTATTATTAGATTTCTGTTCCCCATTTATTGTCACTATTATAGCAATTATTGATAATATTATTGATGATAATGCCACTGCAAAAGACACTTCATCTACAAATTTGATATTCCAATAACACGACGTTGTTATAAAAATTGCTATAACTACTATACTAATGATTATAATATATATTATATGTAATTTTAATTTTTCATGATCTACTACGCAGCTTATATCTTCTTGTTTCATATTAATCACCTCATTACATGATATTCTCAAAAATATAATTTATTACTTTTATTGAAATTCTTTATTTTTAATTTTTATCAAAATGATAATTCAATTTAATTTTATATTAATATTTCATAATTTTATCAAAGGATAATAAATATTTTTGTCGAATATACATATTATTCACCTTAATTATTGTTTTTAGGGTTTTACTTAATATATTCAACATTTTGGGGCAAATTTCAGTAAAATTTTAAGGAGGTATAAGTTATGCAGTGGTTTAAAAATTTAAAAATGATACAAAAATTAATATCTTCATTTGTTCTAGTGGCCTTATTTATTGGTATAGTTGGATTTATTGGATTACACAATATGAAGATCATATATTCTAATGCTAATTCTATGCATGATTATAATCTTAAATCAATAGAAAGCTTAATGACTGTAAAACAAAATTTTGCAGATATTCGATCAGATTTATTAAAAATTGTTTATCAACAAAATTTAAATGATAAAAATAACTTAAAAAAAGAAATTAGTGATTTAAGTGCTAAAAATGACTCAATTATAGATAATTATGAGAATACATTATTGTCTAAGAATGAAAATTCAACTTTTTCACAGTTAAAAAAGGATAGAAATGAATATAAAGAGGCATTTAATAAAGTTCTAAAATTTATTGATGAAAATAATTATAAAAATGCACAAGGAAATTTTTCTAATATCACTAAGGCAAGAATGAAAATTTACAGTGATATGGATAAATTAATAGCAGCAAATTTTAATGAAGCAGATAACGCAGATAATCAAAATCAAATTACATATACATCATCTTTGGTTATTACCAATATAATAATTATAGTAGGGCTTGTTTTTGGAGTTATTATTGGTTTATTTATAGCACTTATGATTTCAAAAGAAATTACTAAGGTTTTAGATTTAGCAAAAGCTTTGGGAGATGGAGATTTAACTAAATCTATAAAAGTGGATAGGAAAGATGAAATAGGAAACTTAGGAAAAGCTTTAAATAAAGCTTGTGAGAATATGAAAAAATTAATAAGTTCAATAATGAATAGTGCTGGAGATATAAGTTCTTCTAGTGAAGAACTATCTGCAACTACTCAGGAAATTACATCTATGATGGAAGCTGCAAATGAATCCACTGAACAAATAGCACAAGGTGCACAAGAATTAAGTTCAACAACCGAAGGGGTAAACGCTTCTATGCAGGAGATTTCTACTTCAACTAATGAATTATTAGATAAATCAATAAGTACCCAAAATTCTTCAAACGAAATAAGTAAACGTGCAGTTGAAATAAAAAATAAAGCGGCTAAAAATATAGAGGATGGAAATGCAATATACAAAGAAAAACACGATAATATTATAAAATCTATTGAGGATGGCAAAGTTGTGGAACAAGTTAAAATTATGGCCGATTCTATTGGAAATATAGCAGAACAAACAAATCTCCTTGCATTAAATGCTGCAATAGAAGCTGCAAGAGCTGGGGAACAAGGAAAAGGTTTTGCTGTAGTTGCAGATGAAGTAAGAGATTTGGCAGAACAATCTTCTCAAGCTGTAGTAAGTATACAAAGCATGGTTTCTCAAGTAAAAAGCGCCTTTGATTCTTTATCTAAAAGTGGACAAGATATCTTAGATTATATATCAAATAATGTAAATCCTAATTATAAACTTCTTATGGATACAGGCATACAATATGAAAAAGATGCTGCATTTATAAAAAATATGGCTGAGGAAATTTCAGCTTCATCAAAACGAATGGATAATGCTATAAGTAACATAGGCGGCTCAGTTGAAAATATATCGGCAACTTCAGAAGAATCAGCAGCTAGTTCAGAAGAGATAATGAGCAGTATAAATGAGATAACAAAGGCTGTAAGTGAAGTTTCTGAATCTGCTCAAAGTCAAGCTGAACTTGCACAAAAACTTAATGAAATGGTTCATAAATTTAAAGTATAAATTTTAATTTATCCGATGGCTGCCAGCCGTTGTCTCCCTAAATAAAGATTTCTAAATGGGATGTCTCAAATTTAAGATATCCCATTTTATAATGACAATTTTGAATATGCTGTGTAAAATAAATGTAAATTTTTAAAGTCTATATTCAATAATGCTATCTGGCGTCTTTCTTGGTCTTGGATTTGGTTTCTCATCAGGATATCCAAGTGCAACAGCCCCAACCAGCTGTGTTTTTACATCAATATAATTTACCAGTTCATCATATGCAAAACATGTATTTGCAATCCATAATGTACCTACTCCTAAATCTTCTGCCTGTAATAACATATTTTCAATAGCTGCACCTATAGAAAGTGTATCTACAATTTCTGTAAATCGTTCATCTGCCGTAGTGATATTTTTAAATGGCGATTTACCATTTGTATTAAAAACCATGATGATAATTGAAGCTTCTTTCATAATTCGTAAAGTATTCTTTGCATCTGGTATTCCATCTCTTGAATTAGGCAATAATGCTTCTTCATTTAATTCACGCTGGATTCCAGCGTCCATTTTCGATAGAAGTTCTTCCTTTCTAATTCCTCCAAACACAATGAACTTCCAGGGCTGTCTATTTTTCCCTGATGGTGCAGCTCTTCCGGACTCCAATATTTTATTAATAATATCTATTGGTATTTCTTTAGATTTATACTTTCGTATACTCCTCCTATTGTAAATTGCTTCTATGCTCATTTATTTCACCTCATTAAATTTAAATTTATGTTTTACAAATCAATATACATTCTGGCAGCATTTCTCCTGCAATTACAGAGCTATTAATTATATCAAAGCCATTTTTTCGGATGAATTCTACATATTCATCAGATTTCCATTTATGAAAAGTGTGAAACCCAATTCTTTCCATTATCCAAATTCGTATTTTATTGATTTTTTCATCATATACAAATGTCGGTGCAATCAACAATCCACCTTTTTTTAGCACACGGCGAATTTCTGTTAGTGCTTTATCAGGATTTGGCATAATATGAAGTGCATTTGCAATAACGATTGTATCAAACCTTCCATCCTCATATGGTAGGTTCGTCGCATCCTGTACAGTAAAAGTAACAGGTAAATTAGATGCTCTTGTCTTTGCTTCTTCAATCATTTTTTCTGAAAAATCCGTTGCTTCCCAAGAAGATACTTTTTTACATAGTGGAAATGTAAGTTGTCCGGTTCCACAAGCCAATTCTAATACCTGCATATCCTCATTCAACAATTTTGATATAATTTCACATAATTCCCGGTATAGGTTTGCGTTTTTTCTTTCCTGCATTGGTGTATATAGTTTTGCAACCTTTTCCCAGAACTTTTTATTTGTAATTTCTTTATCCATACTACCCTATATCCTCTTTCTCAATGCTTACAAATTACTATTTGTATTAGGATTTTTATATACTAAATCATCCTTATAATCACTATAATAACACTATTATTTTCAAAAATCACATTAAGATAATATAGATATACTATTTAAAGATACACCTATATTGACACAGTACCTACTTAGAAAGTAACATGTATAATGTAAGTATTGCGAGGTGATAAAAAAGACAGAAACTACGAATAAAATATAAGGGGGAAACTACTATGCTATTTGATTTTGTAGCAATAGATTTTGAGACAGCAAATAATAATTTCAACAGTGCTTGTTCACTTGGAATTGCTGCTGTAAAAAATAATGAAATATGTAAAAAAGATTACTTTTTAATTCATCCACCAACTCTTGATTTTAATAAAAAGAATATATCTATAAATGGAATAACTCCTAAGGACATAGAGAATTCACCTCTTTTTCCTGATATATGGAACTATATACATACTTATTTTGATGATAATATAATAATTGCTCACAATGCCGTATTTGATATGTCAGTACTAAAAAATTGCTTATTAGAATATGATATTTCTATGCCCAATTTCAACTATATCTGCAGTATACCTATATCCACAAAACTATGTAGAGGGAAAGGAATTGGTAAGTCCTTAGAAGATCGTGCCAAATATTTTGGAGTAGATTTAGGACATCATCATAATTCTTTAGATGATGCTGTAGCATGTGCCAATTTAGTAATTGAATGCATAAAACGTGCTCATAAAAAAAATCTTGAATCTTTTTGTCATACATATACTAGCCTTCCAATAAAAACTTTTAAAGATCTAAATCCTCAAAAAGGTTTTATTACAAATACTAAAAATAGTTTCACTAATAACAAATTCAATACAGTTAAAATATCTGAAATTAAACCTGACAATGACAATATTATTGATACATCCAGCCCATTTTATAATAAAAATGTAGTCTTCACAGGTGAACTTGAAAGTTTAGGTAGAAAAGAAGCTATGCAAAAAGTAGTTAACTTAGGTGGCACATTAAAAAGTGGTGTATCTAAAAAGACAGATTACTTAATAGTTGGGAATCAGGATAAATCTCTTGTAGGTGAAGATGGAATGAGTTCCAAAGAAGAAAAAGCAGCTGAATTGAATGAAAACGGATCTTCTATAAAAATTTTAAATGAATCCAAATTCCTAGAATTGGTTAAAAATTTCAATAAAGGAAATAGTTTTGATACTTCCAACGAAACTATTGATTTAAATTCAACTACTATTTTTAACACTTTAGATGACAAGGTAAACAAGTTAAAAGAATGGAAACTTTTAAGCCGTACAGCAGCTGATTTAAAAGACATATATTATAAAAATAAAAATGAAGCTTATAAGTGTGACATCATAGGATACTCAACTAAGAAAACAAATTTAAATTGTTTAAGTGAATTTTATGAAACTATAGTAATAAAAGTTAATGATAAAATTATAAGAATATCTCCAGCATATTTATTAGATATGCAAAAAAAGGATTTTTCTCTTTCTTATAACAATGTACAACCTATAGGTTAATATCTCTAAACTAATTAAAAAATATAAAGGTGAGTGATTAAAGTGATACACTATTTAAAGAGTATACCTGGACCTCAATTTCTTGTGCTATTTTTTAAATATGTTTTATGCGTTATTCTTTTTACAAGAATTTCTCTATTTTTTACTAGAACTAGATTAAGACATAGATATCATAAAGAGATACTTCAAGAAAATCTAATAACACCAATAGAATTAATAGTGCTAAAAGATAACAATGTATACAGCGAAATTATTGAGTTCTATCTTTATAAGCTATGGAAAGACAAATATCTTTCATTAGAAGGTGAGAAAATTAATCCTTATTTAAAAACAAATAAAGATAGTAAAATCTCTCTATTTGTTCCAGATGAAATAGAACTGGAGATTTTAAAACATTATGCTAATGGAGATACCCCAGATAGTATCATGCATTCAGACATTTTGCTTGAAAAAGTTGAAAATCTCATTAAAAAAACTAGAAAAAAACTAGAGAATAAAAAATCTATTAATATCAATTCATTCAATGATAATGAAAAAATTATAAGTACAGTAGGCTTTCTAGCTTTAACAATCCCATTTATAATGAAACTTTGTCTAGGCATTATTAACGGAAAACCTATTTTAGGATTAGTAGTTCTTTATATATTGATGTTATTTATTTACTCCTTAATTAATAGAGTCCGCACTAAACCATTAATAATAGATGAAATGAAATCAAAATATCCAAAGGTTTCTTCGTCAAACGCATCGGATGAAGAATTAGACTATTATATGTGTCTATATGGACCAACTTCATTGATAAATTATCCTGAAACAATTTTATTTAGCTCTATAATAGCAGCTCAAAATTATCATTCTTCTATTGATGATTCATCTTCAAATAATACCCCAGGAGGAGGATGCTCATCTTGCAGCAGTTGTTCTTCCTGCAGCAGCTGTAGTAGTTGTTCATCATGCGGTGGATGTGGTGGGGATTGATATGTTTTGTGTACCAACCAGCCGGTTAACCTTACAATGGCATATAACAGCAAAATGTAATCAAAGGTGCAAACACTGTTATCAAGAATGCTATGCAGGAAAAGAGCTTTCATTTAATGAAATTCTTAATATTTTAGAGCAATATAAAGACCTATTAAGACTTTATTCAAAAAGTAAAAATAAAGATTTTATTAGAGGACATATAAATATAACAGGAGGAGAACCTTTCACCAGGAAAGACTTTCTTCAGATATTGAACGTATTTAGTAAAAATAAAAAGTATTTTTCTTTTGGAATACTTACTAATGGCAGTTATATTACAGATGACATAGCTAAAAAATTGAAAAGTTTGAATGTAGCTCATACACAAGTAAGTATTGATGGAAACAGAGAAACTCACGATGCTTTAAGAGGCAAAGGAAATTTCGATAGAACTTGGAATGCTGTTAAAATACTCAGAAAACATAATATAAGAACTTTAGTATCATTTACGGCACACAAAGGTAATTATAAAGAATTTCCTGTAGTTGCCAGGTATGCACGAAAATATAAGGCTTCAAAATTATGGACAGATAGACTTGTTCCTATAGGAAACGGACAGGATATGTTGGATATGTTATTTACTTCTAAAGAGGCCTTAGAATATTTCTCTATAATAGTTAATGAAAAGAAGAAAACTCTTAGGAATAAACTAAATGGTCTTGAAATTTATTCCAATAGAGCTTTGCAATTTCTAAAAAGTGGAGAAATGCCTTATGGATGCAGTGCAGGAGACTCCTTAATTACTATTCTTGAAAATGGAGATGTACTTCCTTGCAGACGAATGCCTATACCATGTGGGAATGCTCTTAAAACTTCTCTAAAGGATATTTATTTTAATAATAATGTATTCAAAGACTTAAGAAATAAAAACATTCCTGATAAATGTTTTAAATGTGCATACTCAGAAAAATGCAGAGGAGGACTAAAATGTTTATCTTATGCACTGTACAAGGATTATAAACAAGCAGATAACTGCTGCCCTATTATTTACAAATAAAACCTTCAATTGATGGATAGCTCAGCAGTAGTAACCCCTGTCTGTCTTATTCAGGCAGCATTTCCACCTGCTAGTTTAATTAACCTTAGCTGGGGTGCGCAATTTTATATGCTAAATCAGCCTTTAACACCATAATAGCACCTTTTGTATTACAATCTCCAATAACATAAGTTTCTTCTACTAGGTCTCTAAATTAAACATACAATACCTCCCACACGATTATCAATTTTAGTTCATCATATATTACTATAGAGATAATTTCAAATAATTCAGTGTTAAATCTAGCTATACCAATACTTTAAGTGTAGTTATTATGTCATTATTTACAGTAACTACTTATTAATTATTACTTTAATAAGAAAACTGCATATAAACCAAAATGAGTCCTATAAATAAAGTAATTTTTCAACCAAATATTAGTAACCAAAAAAAGCCAATGTATTTAAAACAATATCTTTTAAGTCAGTATATTTTTGTGGAAGATTTTCTTTTGCACCGAGCATTTGTAGTGGATTTACTAAATCTCGAAGTTTGCTCAATTTATACCAATCAGATGGCAAACTTCTTTTAGAAGAATTATTATATGCCTCCTGAAATATTCTAATTTGCTTTTGGTTAAAGCTATTTTCATATCGAAAAAACTGCCCTATATCTCCTAAACTGTGACCAAAGCCGGAAAATTCCCAATCAACAATCCAAACACTATTATTTTTATCAATTAACATATTAGCAGGACGAAAATCTGAGTGAGTAAAACTTATATACTTATCAATTTCGTACAAGTCTCTTTTTTTATCTGCTATAAGCGTCTTAACTCTTTCCTTAATTTTCTTTCCAATACGTTCTGCAACAATTTCTTTTTCAAGAAATAAATTATACCATGTTACAAACGGTGGATAATCATTATCAAATACACCTTTATTTGTAATATAACAGTTATGTATATATGAAGCACTTTCGGCAACTTGAATAATAATGCTATTCTCTAACTTACCTTTTTGTATCAACATTTCTTGTATAGACTCACCATATATATATTCGTATATTAAACATATTCTTTGTGTAATGTTATCCTCAGATACAAAAAGCAATTTAGGGATATTTAAGTACCCATAAAATAATTCACTAATAGTTCTCTCTTTTTTATAACTAATATCGTTTAATGGGCATATCCTTAACAAAAAGTATCCTTTATTCGTATGAACTTTATAATTACTGTTTCTACAGCCAACATTTATAGGGAAATAATTCAATATTTCAAAATGCTTATCATATTCTGTGAATATAGCTGTTATTTCCTTAATGCTGGTATTATAAAAAGGTATAGAGCGTTCCCACAAATTATCCATTATAACCTCCATTTTGAATGTATAAAACTGCACCAATATGTTTGGGTTTTATATTAATTTGAGTAACTACATAATAATTTACGACTTCGACCTAAACATATAAAAATTATAACATAAATGGTTTATATAAATTTATGGGGTCAAATTTTATTTTAGGGCAAAATAAAAAGCACTAGAATGTAGTGTTATCAATGCTTTGTGGTGTACCCGGGGAGATTCGAATTCCCGCTTGTGTTACAGATTTGAGTACAAATCTCTTTGATCTTATTTATGATTTTGATCACATATATTTTCAAGATGTTTTTCCAAAGTATAATTTACATCATCATATTTCATTACTTTCTTCTCCTATTTTTTAATATTTATACATATTTTACCACAATATTATATATAATTAAACATTATTACTTTTTACATTTACATTAACTTAAATTTTATGTCTTACTTATTTCTTTTTTACTTATATGTAATATTTATAAAGGAATTTTGTATGATTTATAGAATAAATATCAACAGGGGGGACTATAAAATTGAATAAAACACATAAAATATTATTAGTCATATTATTACTAATTATAATTTTTGTTCTATCAGCGTTTGGCATGTATAAATACAATGAATATAGTGAATCAAAAGTTTTCAACAGCTTGGCTAGCCAAGGAAAACAATATATGATTGGGAAAGATTATGATAAGGCTATTCAAACATTTAAGAAGGCTCTAAACTATAAAAATGATCCTGATATTCAAAATAATCTAGCTTTAGCTCAAAGTCTAAAAGATGAAAATGCTAAGAAACAAGAAATATCTAAGGACATCCAACTTGCTAATGATGCCGCTAAAAATAGCAAATACGATGATGCTAATAAATATCTGGATGAAGCCTTAAAGATAGATCCTAATAATTCAGATGTTAAGAATTTAAAAGATGCATTTGCAAAAACAGTTCAAGAGCAGCAAGAAAAAGCAAAGTATAAATTGGAAGTAACAAATGCTAAAAATGGTCAAAATTGTAAAGACTCAAACAGCAGCGAAAACTTATTAACTCAAAAGCAGGCATACCAAATAGTTTGTAATAAATTTACCGACTGTGATATATTTGTACCAAAGAGAAGTGATTACTCGGATGAAATGGCTGAACAAGCAGGCAATAAATATTACCTATTTTATACAGAAGATAAAGTTGATCATTCTGCTACTGATTACTTAATTGGTGTGGACAAGAAAACAGGTATAATGTATGAAATATATGGTCATGATCCTATAAAAAGAATAAGTTAATATAAATAGCAGTAAATAATATCTTATATTTTAAATTAATAACATAAAACTGAAGCACTGGATACATATTGATTAGAGTATTATAATTCTTAGAATACCATATTTATTTCTTATAGTATTTGGAGTTTTATATATAAAATTCAGAATCATTTATTTATCAACTTGGATATCTATATATGTTATGAAACTTTCTCAACTATAGTAAAAAAACAGAATTGTATCCACCTTTATAAATATAATAAAGATGTCATCACCAAACATAAAAATCTAGGAATGACATCTTTCAATTCTAATAAATTAAAATTATTGTTGTAAACTATTTATAGCTGCATTAACTGTATCGTATAAACTTGATATCCCAGCACTTCCAGTTTGTATATCTGGCGATTGAATTATATAATTTCCTATAGATTTAGCTTTATCAAAATCTAAATCATCTACTGCCTGTTTAAAAGAATTAAACTTGTATACATAACTGTTCATATACTCTATAGACTTACCTATATCATCAATTTGAGTATTTATATTATTTAAATACTGACTATTCAAGTTACTAAGTTTGTCTGGTACCTGTAAATTTGCAACTTTATCTTTTAAGCTGTTTAAATTATTTTTATAATCTGACAGATATGAATTGACTTCATTCACCGCTGAAATTGATTGGGATATGCTATTATCTATATCCTTCACAGTATTATAAGTTGATGTTGATTTTAAGTTGCTAATTTTATTTTGGACTGTATCCAAGTTATTTAAAAATGTATCTGTTTCCTGTTTATAGGACTCGCAATAATTTTTCAAATTATTCAAATAATCTTTTTCAGCCTGAGGAATTTTTGATGGATCTACTATCTGATATTCTACAGCTAAGTCTACCGAAGCAAATCCACCAAGTATAGTTACATTTTTATAGCCTTTTGGGTCCATAAAACTTTTTTGATTTGTTATATTTTTGCCATCTGTAAGTATTATAGGTGCATTCAATTTTGAAGCTAGTGTACTTCCAGATAATGCATCCGGAAAATTTACTCCACTTGCAAGTACAGCTGTATCTGTATTCACATTAAAATATTTACATATATTTAATGAAGTATCATATCTAGTTTGTCCATCTATTCTTTTTATATTATCATCACTTAAAGATGGAACAAGTGATTTTAACTGTGTTAACACTTTATCTTCCACTGAGGCTTGTCCACCAATTATATAAACCGTACTTGGATTGATACTTAAAATTAAGTCCTTAGTTTCATCTGGTAGACTATCAGCTTTCGTCATAAATATAGGATAACCATTGTCTGCTGCTACACTTGATATACTTAATGCATCCGCAAAACCATAGCCATTTGCAATTACAATTGGAGTTCCACTTTTAACATTCATAGAATCAACTATTTCTTTATTTGTGCTGAATCTATTATCTCCTCCAAGTCTTGTGATATTATTATATCCTAAATCTTTTATATGATTTACAAATTTATCACTTACAGATCCAGTACCCCCAAGAATATATACGTTTCCATTCTTATCAACATTATTTTTTATATAATTTAATTGTTCTGAATTACTATTCAGGTCACTATTTATTAAAAGTATTGGTGCATTATATTTCTTTGATAGAATACTTCCTGCCAATGCATCAGGAAAATTACTCCCACTTGCAAGTATTACATTTTGAAGGGTACCGCTCTGAAAATTCTCTGCAATTTTTATTGACGTTTCATATCTATCATTACCACAAAGTCTTGTTACATTATAACTTGTCTTAGCATATGCTGCAGTAGATATACCAAATACTATAGTGGTAGTTATACAAAAATTTATTAATTTTTTTAACATTCGTAAGTCTCCTTTCACTCTTTATTATATACTGAATGTAATAAAATTACTTTTTGCCTCTATCTATACCTCCTACAATTCCTGTTTTTACAGCTACCATTTCATGTAGAGTTGATGATGAAATTACATTTCATCAAAGAAAAATTGGATAATCTATATTTTTCTTTGATATTACTATACTTTAGTATGTATTCTATATATTATATAAAATTCCTTCATATAGAAAATAAAAAATTTTAAAATCTTTTACATAAGCATTTTTCTCGAGATTTAGAAGTAATGAAAACAAGCATATCATGTACTGAAAAGTAAGCTTTTCACTAATTTATCATTTCTCCTCATATTTTTTCTATTTCATATATAGAATTACTTATAAATTTCAATGAAAATTAGCATTATTAGGTTCTTTACTTGTCTAGTAATGATTTCTAATTTCTTGATGAATCTTTATGTTATAAGGAATGTTTCCATAAACTTCGTGATAGAAACATTCCTTATATGTATTGAAGACAACTATCCACAATATTTATCCAAACAACTTATTCCACGTATTAATCCCAACAATACCATCAACTGCAAGTCCACTGTCTCTCTGAAAATTCTTTACAACCTACAAGGATAAACTTAAAGATATAAACAAGCTTAAATTTATTACAAAAGTTGGGCTTGATTCAATAATAGATAAACTTGAAAACCTTGTTCTATTCTGTGATGAACAATCCAAAATAAAGCTTAAATATGAGATTTTAGAATATATCAATGGAAATGAGTTTAATAAAAATTATTTTTTAAGACACTTAAAAAAAGCTTTTACAGATGTGGTTGATGATACACTAAATTCATCAAAATACACAGTCAAACAGCAGTCATAATTACATATGGAAGGAATGGGTAATATATGCCCTCTAAAAAAGCAAATGCTAAAGGGTCCATACAAAAATATTATAAAGATGGAGTTCTAAAGGAATGGAGAACTACAATTACTATAAGACACGATGATACCGGAAAGCTTGTACGAAAGCAGTTTTATGGAAAGACAAAATATGTAGATAATGATTTGTTCGCTCTATAAATTCATAGGGCATCTTTTTATTTGTGTTTATATATTTTTATGGTGGTTGTGTTATTTGGCAATAAAAAAGGCCTCACGATATCGTGAAAGCGTTGATACTGGTGCACCCAGGGAGATTCGAACTCCCGGCCTCTGGATTCGAATTTCATAAATCAATACTTTTTATTATTTTTTAAAACGGCTTAACATCAAGGATTTGCGTCTTATACATCATCGTTGAAATTTAATATTTTTCATACTAATTTAAAACTTTGGGGACAAAATGGGGACAATTTTTTATATACATAACTCAAGTAATATCAACGTCTTTTAATGCAAAGTTAAAAATGACTATACATTAAAATATTTGTGTATTCAACCTATTGTTCAAATTTATATGCTTATATCTTCCACACAGCTTGTATAATTAGCTTTAAGTTATCTGTTTGAATAATTATATGTCTATTTATAAGTTGCTCTTATAATGGTTATATGCTCAATATAAAAGGTACATATCATTTTGCTACTCACCTACATAAGTGGAGTTTCCCTTTTCGCAAGTTTCCAGTAATCAAAGTATATGCTATAATTTAAAATGTAATAAGAAAAATTGTATAGGTACCTCTTCTTTATTTGTGGGTGGATTATGGTTAATAATGTCTGCGTATGAAGAAGAGGTGATGCAGTTTATGTCAGAAGGATACTTACTGTTATTCTTTAGTTTGTTTTCAATAACTGCTATTGTTATAGTAGCATTATCTAACAAAAATTCGGATATAAAAATTGAAAATAAAATTACTTTAAGACCTGATGAAATATCATCTGATACTAAAGTAAACATAAATAATTCCAAAAAAAATAATAGATAGCCTTTTCCGAGACCTATCTATTATTTAACCATTATACAATTTTACTAAGCAGACTAAATTCATAATCCACCCTCTTATTACTAATATTATACCACAAGTATATAAATATTATAACGTAGATATTTTATATTTTAATGTACTTAATAAGAATATTTCATACTTAAACAAAAGTTCATTATAATATCAATATAGCCTATATACTATTAAAATCCAGCATTAATGTTTTATTGATCTTAATAACTTATCCAATTTGTCCTTGATTTTTTCTAATGCAAATCTTTTAGTGATTTTTCCATCAGATAATTGATCAATATCTAATTTGCTAATAATCTTTTCTAAATTATTAATGTCAGCCTTAAAAACATCATTAAGATTACTAAAACTATATATTTCCTCTATTCCTGATAATAAACCGTACAAATCCTTAACAGATGATTTTTCAATTTTTTTTAGCATTGTTTCAATATCAATATTAAAGAAAAACTTATTATCTAATACATTAATTTGTTGTTTATTATTATGGCAATATTCATAAAATTTTTCTCCCCATCCATCCATAATTAATAAGCAATCATTAATTTCTTTTTTCTTTTTTCTTTTTTTCTAATATATCACTTATAGGACTAACAATTTTATTATACTCATTCAAAAAATCTTCATCAGTACTAAATACTTCCAGAATCTGTTTATCAAAGCTTTCTTCCATTTCTTGTAAATAATTTACCATTTTAGATACATACTCATTATATACAATTTTTTTAAATCCTTTATATTTTAGCTGCATTAAAGTAACAATTATACTTTTAAAGTATATAGGATGATATTTTTTTCTTCTAATTCTTTTAAAATGTACGTCAATTTATCTCTTATTTCATCATCCTCTAATTCCCACCACGCTACTAAACTATTATAACTTAATGAATTTTGAAATTTTTTATATTGATCTTCTTCTTTACGATCTTCCATAATATGAATAAGAAGATTTTTTATTTCCTCACAATTAAAACTTCGATATAATAAATAATCATCAACAAATTTGTATCCAAAAATATGTTCTCCAAACAGATAATCATCATCAATGCTTATATTTCCTGACTTAACAGTTCCATCTTTCCATGAATATGGTTTCTTACCTAACTTTAAATGGATAGCTAATGTCATACAATATTTCAAAATATTTTCCCTCTGTTCATCAATGTACTTCTGCTCAAATTTTATTTCTTTTATTAAAATATCTATCTTTTCAAATGCCATGATAGCAAATATCAAAGTTCTAATATTATAATGTTCTTTGCTTTCAAAAATATTTAAAACAAGATTTCTTTTAGTAAAAAGATATTTATTAACATCATTATCTTTAATATACTCTTTAAGAACTGATTTATATACATTCCTAAAATCTGAATGATAATGAATTGTTACACCTATAAGTTTTTCTTTTATCTTTTTATACAAAATATCATTTGAAAACAATTTTTCAGTATATTTAATAAGTTCATCTTTGCTGATAGGCTTATCTTGATTTTGTTCTTGACTACCATTATTACCTTCTTTCTTATCGTTACCAGTTTGTAAACACAAATTTTTATTTAATACAATAGCATATTTCTGAGCTAAATCTTCAGTTAATTTCATATTTCCAATTTCATCCTGATTTGCAACGATAATAACTTTAATATCATTATGTTCAACAAGATTATTAATAAATCCAAATATCTGATTAACAGATATATTACATCTTTCTAAATCATCAAAAATCAAAACAGCATTTTTAAGTTTTTTTAATTCTGTAATATTAGGTAAATCTTCTTTATCTATATTAAAATGTCCTAATCCAGCAGATACTAGCTTTGACATAAAATTTATACCTTTACCTATGGCCTCCCCTTTACCTTGACCTATTTTATCATCTAAAAATGATTCCATCAAAGATGCATATATTTCTTTCATTACTTGCTGTAAATTTTCAATTCCATAAAGTGAAGTATATATTATACTTTGTTTATATTCGGTTTTTGTTCCAATATGATCCTTTAATTCAGTAAACAGTTTTCCTTTCACAAAAAATGTCTTTCCAGAACCCCACTCACCTTCTATTAAAATAGCTTGAGTATATCTTTTATCCATTACGTACTCAATTATTACTTTAATAATTTGTTCTTCAGATAAATACATAATACCATCCCTCTTTGCATAATATTTCTATAAAGTATTTCTACAAAAATATATAGTATCCCTTGATTGTCCTTTGTCGTTATTTAAATTGTTCTTCAATAATAGAATCATTTTCTAAATTATTAGCAAAACCAATAAAATTGTGATTTATAATCACTAAGCATAATGCATAATATAACTTTGTGCATTGATCTAAATGCTCAATGTAAATATCAACTAACATTGATAAATAGCTATAACTATCATAATTAAGCCTGAAACATCCTGTAACATTTTTACTGTGATACAAAGATTTATATAATTCTAATATAGGCTTAAATTGCATTTTGGATATATTTTCTTGTCCATCTTTAAAATATTTAATACTTTTGTTAAAATATTTCTTCATATTTTCTAATTCACTTTTATTTTCATATAAGTAAACTTTTAATTGCTTTCTATTATTTTTTATAAATTCAATGTTATTCATAGTAATACTTATCTGATTTAATGTATCATCTATTTTCCTTATAGCCATATCATTATTAGTTATCAATTTTCCGAATCCTTTCACATTCTTAACAAATTGTATATTATAATCTATAGAAAAAGAAATACAACTTTTCAAATCTATGTAATTATGCCAGTTATCATTAAAATTTTTAAATTCAATTATGTAATAAAATATTATTGATCCTATTAATGAGGAGGCTATAATATTACCAACACTCAATATTGACTTTATAATATTATATATTATATTTCCATACTTAAATATTTCATCTAAGTTTCCTAGCAATTCATACGTTTTATAAAATATAATATATGTTAAAGCTAAATAAAAAAGTGACTTTAATTTTAACATTTTTTTCTTAAACTTTTCTTTTATTTTTATTTTAATCATGAAACACTCCTAAAGTTAATAAATACTACTTGAGTAATCTACATCTTAGATTTTTAAATAAAATTCATCATCTTATTACTCTTAAGTAAACATAGGCGTCACCGCCCATGTTCCTCTGCAAAACCGTACGTGCCCTATTAAGGCATACGGCTTTTCACATCATATTAATCATCTATAGAATAAACTTACGCTTATTTTCGGTTCTAATAACGGAAAAGTTCTCAATAAACCATTGTAAAATGTTTCTATTGTATAGCTCTTCCTTTGGCTTCTTCTATTTAACCATTTAAAGAGCAACCATTTTACAACATTTTGATAGCACTTCACACTTCTTGTATTATCAGTGACCCCATAATACTGATAGTGTCCTCTTAGTTTCTGATTAATTTTCTTAATCAATTCACCTACTGGCATTATCCTATTCTTCTTAATCCATTCTTTCATAGTCTTAACTTTACTTCTGAATTTCTTCTTACTAGTCTTAACCTTACATCGAAAGAATCCTTTCTTACCATCTTCACTACAATAGAATGTAAATCCAAGAAAGTCAAAGGTTTCTGGCTTTCTTAATCCTCGATTTGCTCTATTTTTCTTTGCAAATCTACCAAACTCTAGTATCTTAGTTTTCTCTAAAGCAAATTCTAATCCAAATTTATCGAATCTTTCTATTAGCTTTTGATAAAACCCATCTGCCTCCCATTTATTTTGAAAGCAACATACAAAATCATCACAATATCTTATCAAATAGGCTTCGCCTTTGCATTTCCTTTTGATTTTGACAGCAAACCAATAGTCCAGTACATAATGTAAATATATATTTGCAAGAACTGGAGATGCTCCATTACCTTGCGGTGTTCCTCGTTCACTGTCTAGGTATTTACCATTTTCCATTATTCCAGCTTTTAAGAATTTCTTAATTATCTCTATAAATTTCTTATCTGCAATATCATGTTCCAGGAACTTTATTAACCATTCATGATCAACATTATTAAAGAATCCTTTTATATCAGCTTCAACAATGTAACTCACCTTATGATATTGAACATCCTCTATGATTTCTCTAATTGCTTGATGGCAGCTTCTATTTGGTCTAAATCCATAGGATTCATTAAAGAATTTAGGTTCATATACTTCTATTAATATCTTTGCTATTACGTTTTCTACTAGCTTATCTTCATAGCAAGATATTCCTAGAGGTCTCATCTTCTTGCTTCCGTCTTTTGGAATATATGTTCTTCTTATAGGTTCTGGCTGATAGCTCCCATTTCTCATTTGCTTTAACAAACGTTCCACATTAGCTTTTAGATTTACAGAATAATCATCTTTTGATACTCCATCAATGCCTTTTGCTTTCTTTCTATCCATTTCTTTATGGCTAGCTATAATAGCACTTTCATTGATATAATATGCAAGGTTTTGAACCTTTCCATCTAATCTAGCTTTTTCTATATTATATTGTATTCCAAGTAGCTCATTAATCATGTTCTTCAGCTCTCCTGTCTGCATAATTTGAAGCTCACTTGAAGCTATGTTGTGCTAACCCCTTCCCTCCGCCTGCTTTCACAGATTTCTACAGTACTATGAGTTAGTCGGACTTCCTATAATGCTTTTGCTCATCTTGCTCGTTCCCTTACTTGATTTTGCATACTAATTTCTCAGACATTATAGGATCTCAGCTGTTCTAATAACATACTTATCATCAAACTCGCCAAGCACTCAGACCCCGGAAGAGTTATATAAATCTTACCATATTGATTTGTATAATGTTGTCTGCTACACAAATAATTGTATCGACCTCTTCATTTAGATAATAATTTCGCGGCTCAATAGCTTCACTTTCGTTTTGGCTCGTTTTCTCCCTGTCCTACGCTTAAATCTAACGTTACCGATTCGACTCCAAGGACTCGGTACAGGCTACTGGTTAGGCATTACCTGATAGGATTTTCCTACTATATGTTAATAACTTACTAATGCCAACCGAATCACTTCCGTTGGCAAGAGGAAACATCACGCACTCGCATGCTGCTTCGCAGCTCGCACTATTTGTGATATTATAACATATAAATAAAATTCTTTCAGAACTTTACATTTATTATTTAATGTTTTTATCTTATTCTACCTATAACTCTTTTATGACTCTGTATCTCATTAATTCCACTACATCATAAACTAAAATCGTAAAAAGGGATTCGCATTTTACGAATCCCCTACCCTTCAAACAACTTTAGGTATAGTCATTTTAACCATACCTAACTCTGATATGTAATTTATAACCTCTTTTCTTCTCCTATAAGCGGTACTCCTAATCCCTCCATACATTTCATTAGCTATCCAGGTAACACTCCTATTTAACTTGTATTTGTAAGTAATAAAATCCATATATTCTTTGGGCAGCGGAGGAGTTGAGAGAACTTTTGTTAATTTAGTGGTGTCCCTATTTAATTCTCTTATCCTGGATCTATTTTCAAATACCTTTCTTTTCACATAATCCAATTCATGCTCTAAATTCTCTATTTCTCTTATAATACCTTTTTCCGCTGCACTCTCACCTGTAGGACTTGTCTGTACTTTTTCCATGAGAAGTGGGCTCATATGTCTTTCTGGATCAATACTTACATTACAACTTTTTATATCATATTCAATACTTTCCGCTTGTGCTTTAAGTTCCTCACATTCCTGCTCTAAATAGGCTATTTCCTTCAACTTTATGAAGTGGTCACATAATTGGTCTTCTATATTTTTAAATGTCTCTGTATCCATCTCAACTCCTCCTAATAAATCAACGAAAATATTTAGATAAAATAATAACTCCTTTTTAGGGGGTACAAAATGTAAAGATAGTTCCTTTTTTATAAAATCTAAAAATATGATTGCACACAAATAACGTTGCATTAAAAATAACAGTGTTCCAATCACCTTAAGTCCTTATAATTCAGCGCTTACACTGTATTTTATTAATAGTAATGTTCCGTAAAAAGGGTGTAGTACTTCAAAACATTATTACACACATAAGCTTAGTTATATCAACGTTTAAAGCCTATTTTAGTATTCGTTTTGTTTTGATTATATTGAAAAAACTGTAGTTTTATCAACTTTTATTAGTAAAGTTCCATAACACCAGCCTCCTAAGACCCTTTAATATCAACACTTCATCCATGTACTCTTTCGGAACGTTATTATTGCACTTTTTTCGGAGTATTGTGTGCAACGTAACTTTTAATAATGATCCGCTCTACTTTCATTTTTTTATCTCTATTAAAATACTTTATAAGCTTTTCTTCAATTGGTTTTAATGTACGCATGTTATCCCTCCATGTATTCAACTCTCATTTTCAAATAGTAATTTAAAAAAGGAGTAACCAACAGATCACCCCTTATATTAATATTTAAAGAAAAATTTATTCATAGCATTTGTATAAGAATCAAACAAACTACCTATATCTACTGCCTTTCACTTATATTTTCTTTCCTTCTGGTATATAATTATCTAACTCGATCCTTAGCTTATCCGCTTCATAAGCATTTTTCATTTGCTGTAGTTAAAAATATCCAACATCCAATATATCTCCAGCTATACTATTTAAAGATATTTTATTTTTCATATATTATCTTTAGTGAGAGAGTGTATTGTAAGTACCAAACTCTCACTAAAACTCACCTCTTTTCTTTCTATACAGTTTTCTGTGTATAATATGTTGATAACCTTGTTAATAATCCGCTTTATAAGAACATTCCGACTTAACTCTACTTCAGATTGAATACATATCACCATATCAACAGTCATAAAAGTGTCAATATTTATCAGTGTGCGATATTCCACATAAAATCGTAGTTAATCCGTTTAGCTATAAGAAATAAATTAGTTTCTTTCTATCGTATTTTTCTTTATATTAGCTTTAATTTATGTGATTGTAACCAGAATAATATTTAGTTTTCAAAATAGATCTATTTTTTAATGTGTTCATCGCCCCATTTGCTCATAAGTTCAAGAATTGGTATTAATGTCATTCCTTCTTCCGTTAAGGAATATTCAACTTTAGGTGGAACTTCATTATACTGTTCTCTATGGATTAGATTGCTGATTTCAAGTCCTCTCAGCTGTGCACTTAATGTCTTATGAGCAATAGGCTCTAAACTATTCTTTAATTTATTATATCTTATTACCTTAGCTTTATATATTTTCCATAGTATAATCCACTTCCATTTTCCCTCAACTATAGAAATTGTATAATGCATTCCGCAAGATCCATATTTATCTTCAAAACTATCCATAATATTGCTCCTTTACTTACCTTATAGTTAGTATATAACAAATAAGTGCATACTTACTTTCTTTCTTATTATGATATATAATTCATAACATAAAATCAATTAATCATGCAAATGGAGGTAAACTTAATGAAAGTAATCGCAATTAACGGGAGTCCTAGAAAAAATAAAAATACAGCTACTCTTCTTACTAAGGCACTGGAAGGGGCATCTTCCTGTGGTGCTGAAACAGAGCTTATTCATCTTTATGATCAAAATTATAAAGGTTGTGTAAGTTGTTTTGCCTGTAAGATAAAAAATGGAAAAAGTTATGGAAAATGTGCCTTAAAGGATGATTTAACACCTATTCTTGAAAAAGTTTCAAATGCCAATGCAATTATTTTTGGCTCTCCAATATACTTACACTCAGTTACCGGAGCCATGAGATCTTTTTTAGAACGACTCATATTCCAATATTTAGTTTATGATACAAATCATTCAAGTCTTTTCCCCCAAAAAATACCAGCTGGATTCATTTATACAATGAATGTAACCAGCGAGCAATTTAAAGCTGAATATGAAGATGAACTTAAATCTCTACAACTATATGTGGAAAAAACCTTTGGTTCTTTTGAATCCTTAGTCATCAATGACACGTACCAATTTGATGATTATTCAAAATATGTTGCACCATTATTTGATGAAAAGAAAAAAAGAAAAGTTAGAGAAGAACAATTTCCTCAAGACTGCCAAAACGCATTTAACATGGGGGTACGCTTTGTTGAACAAGCTAATGTATGAAAGTCAAATATATTTTTAACACATTAAATTAAGCCATCATATTTTACAATTAATTCTTATAGCGTGTGGTACTCAAAATTTAATTAAAATACCTCATAGACACAATTCAAAAGTGTCATCATTTACGAGAATATAGATGGATTTGTGTAAAATAGATTTGATTTAGTTTTATATAACTGGAAATTTTGATTTTCAGTTATATTTTTTTATATTTGAGTAATACTAATACTGATTAATATTACATTCTTATTGTTTGTATAATATACTTAATTATGCAATAAAATAAGAAAAAATATAAAAATTTTAGCTAAATCTTAGAGTATCTCTTCGCCTAGTTTATCATTAAACACAATAGTTAATTGTGCCAATGTCATTCCCCAATTTTGGGATGGAGAAGTCCATTTTTCCATGACTTTCTCAGTAGCTAGGTAAAGAGATTTTCTAAGTGCTTCATCATTTGGAAATACTGTTCTTATCTTCGTAAACTTTCTAAGCTGTCGGTTGAAACCCTCTAATGCGTTTGTAGTATAAATAATTTTCCTGATTTCCGGTGAGTAATTAAAATATGTTGATAACTTATCCCAGTTATTATACCAGGATTCAATTACTATACTATACTTCTGATCCCATTTTTTCTTTAGATTATCCAGGCCGTTAATTGCAGAATCTTCAGTAGGTGCTTTATATACGCATTTTAAATCTTTCATAAATTCCTTTTTATCTTTGGAAGCTATATACTTAATAGAATTTCTTATTTGGTGTATTATACAATTTTGAATACTAACATCCGGAAATACGGATTTTATTGCATCTGGAAGCCCTTTTAGTCCATCCATACAGGCAATCAGTATTTCTTTTACTCCTCTATTTCTTAAATCATTGCAAACTGACAGCCAGAATTTTGCTCCTTCGGCTTCACCAATCCATATGCCCAAAATATCTTTATATCCTTTCATATCAAGGGCCATACATATATAGGCAGCTTTTGTGACTATTTTATTTTCTTCCCTAACCTTAAAATGTATTGCATCCATATAAACAATAGGATACACGTCATCCAGTGCCCTATTCTGCCATTGTGCAGCTGAATCCATAACTTTATCAGTTATTTTTGATATCATTGTTGGCGATACATCGATGCCATATAATTCTTCCAGTTCTGACTGAATGTCTCTTGTAGACATACCTCTTGCGTATAATCCTATAATTTTCTTATCCAGTTCATTGCATACAGTTTCATATTTTTTTACAACTTTAGGTTCAAAGTCAGCTTTTCTATCTCTTGGTATATCAAGATTTACATCACCAACACTGCTCCTAATACTTTTCTTTGAGTATCCATTTCTATAATTTTTATTTTCTGAATCCTCACTTCTTTGATATTTTTCTCTGCCAAGCAGTTCTTCCATTTCTGCCTCAAGCATATTTTGTATAACATCCTTTAAAAGTCTCTGCAGCAAACCATTTCTGCCAACTACGTCCTCCATAGTTTTGCATTTTTTAACTTCTTCCTTATAATCGATATCTGGTACTTCAATTTCTTTCATTTGAAACTCCTCCTAATTTATTTAAGAATATTGTTCCAAATCTTCCATTCCATTATACAAAAATAATGGGTATAGATTTGGTTTTTACACAAATCCATACCCATTCCCTCATTTACTACATTGTTGACACTTTTGAGCAGAACATTAAATATATTTTTCTGTTTAAGTGGAATATTATCTGTCCAAAGTAAATGTCAAGAGATGACTGTCATTTTAGATTATGTTGATGAACAATAAATTACAACTGCGTATTAATTATAACTTTATAATATCACTATGATACCTGGCTCTTACTAATTTCTTCTATAACCTTGTATAGAGTAGGTTTACTTATATTAAACATAGTACATAGATTTTTTACTGTTGTTTCTTTCTGCTGATATAATTTATATATTGCCTTCTTTTTATTATCGTCAAACTTTGCTTTCCTGCCACCTTTTCCGTCGCGTGCTCTTGCTGCAGCAAGACCCTCTTTTGTTCTTTGGCTTATTAAATCTCTTTCAAATTGGCTTATTCCAGCCATAAAAGTAAATATTAATTTTCCTTGAGGTGTTGTAGTATCTAACCAACTTTCCTTTAGGCTTTTAATATTTGCACCTTTTTTTCAATCTGATCTACTAAACTAAATAAATCTTTTGTACTTCTGCTTAACCTTGTAAGATCTGATACTAATATAACATCATTTTTTCTTACTTTATCTAAGAGCCTATTTAATTCAGGCCTATCTGATTTTGTTCCAGTTATTTTTTCTTGTACTATTTCTTCTACACCTGCTAATTTTAATGAATCCAATTGCCTGTCTAAATTTTGCTCTTGCGTGCTTACACGATCATATCCAAATATCACATTAAAACATCCTTTCTACGATAATTAGTAATTTTATAGTAATCTAAACGCTAAATCAAGTCAATATATTTACTCTGAATTATTTACTGAATTTATTTACTACAAAAATGGCTTATTTTCGTTAACGTGTAAAATATAAAATAAAGTAAATCAAATGGTCGTTTATTTTATCCAATTTATTGAAGATACTTTTCACTTCATAACACAGCTGCTGGTATTAGGCCTTATAGCTTTGATATAAAAACCTGTAGCTGGATAAAATCTGTACTGCCTTTTATTGAAAAGCATACTTACAGTTTTTACATTAAGGTTAAACCTATTTTTATAAGTTACCTTACGGTTATTTTTAAGCATACACACGTAGTGGTAGTTACATTTTTTTAGTAAAGTTAATAATGCTTTTGAGGAATACTAGGTATCGAATGTGACGTATTCGACCTGTAATCCAAATTTGTGAGCGAAGGTTATCATATCCTATTGCCAGTTCAAGCCTTGTGTGATAATCTTCGCATTTTTGCTTTGGAATCCATATTCGAAAGCAAACAGGTACTTTAAACCATCCATTTGACCACAACAAAACAACTATATGCATTCCCCATACATATCTATTATTTGTATGATCATAAACGGAAGTAGTTGGAAAAATTTTTTTACCAAAAGGTTTCCTGATAATAACATCGTCAATGATTAAATAACCCAGTTTAGCCGTTTGTGACTGTATACACTGGATAAATAAAATAATGATATTGTTATTATTTATAGAAACTAACGGTAATAATCTCGTTAATGAATCATGAGATACCCATGCAAGTTTTTGAGCAATATGCGTAGCAGCAGGATTATTGAAAAGAATTATTCCCATACAAAAAGTTACAAATGTAATAGTGCTATTTTGTGGAAATAAAGATTTATCAAAATTAAATTTGTATACTAAATCCATAATTAAATCATGAATTCCATATTTGTTAACAGAAATATTATTAAAGAAATTATTGTTATTTTCCAAAATACATCCCTGTCTAAAATATACTACAAATAGGGACTTCAACTATATGATTAATTTATGGTAATTCCCATAGCAACAACCTTTTATATAATAGTTTAATGTTTAAGCTATTGATTTTCCTATGATTAAATCATTCTGCGTAAGTACTGTTATTTAAAACACTAAGCGCTGTTTCTGATAAACTATGTGAAGCTATTAATCATCTTATAGATAATAAAACTATTGTAAAATCTATTACAGGGTGGGATTGGATAATATCGCCACTTTCAAAACATAATTAGTATCACCATTTTTCTCCAGATAATTTATATATTCCAGCAAGTAACACTAACTGATTGTGGTGTGTCCTATATTTTTAGGTAAAAACAGTACTTCGATTACCGGGAATATCATCAACAAGCCAAGGAAAACAAAGCCCAATTCATATGCGGTGTGAATAGAGAAGTAAAATTGCAGTATATCCACAACAACGGTAACCAGTGATATCCCCAGCCCCTGAGCTAATGTCATGACGACAACATTCAATGTATTTGCGCTGTTTCGATCTTGAGGTGCTATTTCAGAAAAACTCAGGCCATTATAACTTGTTAAGGCCAATGAACGCCCTACACCTGAGACCAAGGCAAGAAACATAATATAAACAGGAAAAGTATTGGAGCGAATAAATGCTAAAGCAACCGATGTAATAAATACCATTCCGAAGGATGACAACAGAGCGCTGCGGTAGCCCAGTTTGCGAATAATTGCATTGGTAAAAGGTTTAATGCCAATGTTTCCAATAAAAATGAACAGCACATAACTACCTGCTTTGACGGCGGACCAATGAAAAACTGTTTGTAAAAAAACGGTTAGTATGTAGGGCAATGCCCCAACACACAGCCACAAAACCGAACCGCTTGTCTGACAAATCCGAAAGGAAGTTACTTTTAATGCTTGAATTGAGAATAATGGATTTTCTGTTTTTTTCAAATGTTTAAAAACTATGAGACCCAATATTACACCTACGGCTATCAAGCCCATTGCACTAACCCAATAATTTTTGCCATGTGTAGCCAGTTCCGCTCCAACTAAAATTACACCTGATGCAAAGGTAATCTCTATAAATCCTAAAAGATCAAAATCGTTTTTCGTTTTACCATCATCGGCGTCGATCCATTTGATACCCAATAAAGCGATTATGAAACCGATTGGAACGTTAATCAGGAAAATCCATTGCCAGCTCCAGTAAGTCACGATAAACCCACCGACCAGCGGTGCAATAGCGGGTGCTATTAATGCAGGCCAAATGAGGTAACTAACCATTTTTAATAACTTTGAAGCCGGTGTCTTTTCTAGGACAATCAGTCTTGCCGTGGGGGTCATCAGAGAGCCTGAAATGCCTTGTATGATTCTCGTTAATAAAAGGAAAAGGAAGTTAGGCGCTAAGGCATTTGTTAACGAGCTAAGAGTAAAGATTATTACAGCAATGATCCAGATTTTCTTTTTTCCAAATCGTTTGGCCATCCATCCACTCAACGGAATAAAAATGGCCGAGGTAATTAAATACGCGCTTACGAGTAGAGCGGTGGTTGCTGCACCTGTATGAAAATATTGAGACATTTTTGGTAGTGCAGTGGTTACGATTGTTCCGTCCAGCATTTCCATAAAGAGACTGGCAGCCATTAATATGGCGATTCTTATTTCTTTTGACATTCTATTACCGTCCTTTCTTTAATTCTTTCTTAAATTTGTTAATCCACTCAATTGTAACGTCAGCTTGGTTTAACAACAGCTGAAATTTCTTGCTTGCATACCAGTGATCTCTTGAATTTTCTTTCGCTAATTTGTTAAGTGCTTGCCGCGCATCCTGAATGATATCTTTTTGCTCTTGATAGAATTTATCTAACAATTGCATCTGTTCATTTAAAGAAAGGTGCTGCATTACATTGAGCTTTATCAGATAAAGATCAGCACTATGTGCACCATCAGGAACAGGCATTTTCATGAGTTCAAAAAAACGCTTTTCCCCTTTTTTGGTAATGGAAGCGATTTTTTTGGTCTTTCCGTTTGATTCTACATTCGTCATCTCCAGAAAACCTTCATTTCTTAATTTTTCAAGCAAAGGATAAAGTACCCCATAGCTAATTTTACGATGACGACCTAAAAAAATTTGCAATCCATTACGGAGGTCGTAACCGCTTTGCGGTTCCTCCATTAATTCACCCAAAATAAAGAGTTCATTAATCATTATGATTCCTCCTTGTTATATATCTAAAAGATATAGCCATTATATATCTTTTAGATATATAATGCAAGTGGTTCTCAGCAAGAGTTTGTGTCAAGTTCTAGTGGGCAATTTATTTTTTGAATTTTTCCATTACAACTTTAGTTAAAAATTTCATTTTCAAAGGGCTTCGCCCGCAACCCGAAAGGGCGTACTTATCCCCTTAACTTTTTGTCCGGAATTTTAAACTTATCTATAAATAAGTTCACTAAAATTTCTCCGCTCAAAAATACTCTGTATTGCTTTTCTTTGCTTTCCTATTTACGTCAGCTGCTGTTAGTGGGATCATTTCTGTTATTGTCTCTAATTTATCCTCTGGAATAACTTCAGAACATACTTCATCAATTACATTGCATATCCTCTTACTTGCTTTTTCTGCTAATATCTTGGGCAGGTTATTGGCACCTTTAATAGACCAACTCATCATACTCCTGAGCTTAATCCTATTGAAATGATTTGGAATGAAATTCGTGAGAAGTTTTTTAAAAATAAATTATTTAAATCACTAAGTGCTGTTTCTGATAAACTATGTGAAGCTATTAATCATCTTATAGATAATAAAACTATTGTAAAATGGGGTATGGCAACGATTCGTGTAAAAAACAGACATAAGACTGTATTTCACATTTTTTAATTTATTATTATTTTAGTTAGTATTATCAATACAATAATTATACTTTAGCTAACGGCCATTGAGTAAAAAAATAAGAGCTTTATCATTTAGTAATTAAACCGTAGATATATCAGTGCTTTGCACTGATATTATATATTTTTTTGAGTTAGAACTATTTAGTATTAATTCTAACTCAGAATGTTTTGATAAAAATTTTTTATTTACACGTATTGTATCTGTTAACTCAATATTCTTTATTAGACAAAATAAGCACCCTAAATAACGGATACCTATTTTACATAGTAGTTAAATTTTTTATTCATCTATGATTATATTCTTTCTTCCATTGCTGCAGATCCTTAATATTAGGTTTTTTATGATATGCCTTACAATAATCTATATAAGCCATAAATATTGATAAGCTCATATATTATCACTGCCTATGTTTCTTTTCCTCTGCTGCCTTTTTCCTATCATAACACCATAATTAAAACAATCTATAGCTAATGAAGAAAGTCCCAAACGATCTGTCTGTGATCTATTAATTATTCCAAATAAATCATTAAGATATTTAAAGTAATATTTCTGTTTACCTAATACTTTTTCATATTTTTTATCCAATTTAATACCCTCCGTTGACATAAGCCCTACATATCAAGTAAACTTATAATTGCTTGTGTTATAAGACTTACTTGATATGTAAGCTTAGTTATTTATTTAAGAGGTCCATTCGTATTTTTTTATATGGACCTTCTTTTTTATATGTTTTTGGTCCTCTTTTAACCCTAAATCCATATTCTATAAGCTTTATTAGCTTATCCCTTTCCTCCTCCGTATCATATGATGCCTTTAATTTAATCACTTATGCTTCACCTGCCTTGACTGATAAAAATATCATGCTGCTCCCTTATTAATTCATGAAGTGTTTTACTTTTTTCTATGGTTGCTATATTACTATTAATAACTATATATGTAATGCCATCTATTTTAGCTTTCATACCTCTAACCTTTTTAAAACTCTTTTCTAGTAAATAGAATTTGCTACTTTTATAGATAACTTTTATCAAATCTAAAATTTCCCTCATCCTCAATCCCCCTTATTTTTTTGAATTTTCTATTAATTTATCACGTTTAATGTCAATATCCCCTGCAAGGACTTTGCCAATATACTTTTTCAAATCAATATCATTACATTGCAGATATTTAATTTTTACGCTACGTATAATTACAATTAATGGCTTGTCCTTCATTTAAACTTCCTCTAAATTTAGTAAACACTTAAGTTTTGCATATAACTTTTTAAATATTTCTCCAGCTGGCTCAGGTTTATACTCTGCTGAATAAATATTTATTTTTAAAAGATTATTAGCAACACAATCAATAAAATGTAAACATTGATTATAAAATTTATCATCATGCTCCTCATTAAGAATTATATAAACCATTTCAGCAAGATTTTTATATATCATCCTGTTAGTTTCTGTATCTTTTGACATCAAGCCTACATTTGCTAAATACTCTATTACCTCTTTTTTATATTCAATTAATAAATTAGATCTACTCATTTTTAATCACCCTCCTATTTTATACACAGATCTGTAATTAATTGATACTTTGGTATCCACGCTAGTTTTATTGTTCCAGTTCTACCGTTTCGTTGCTTTTCAATTATAGCCTCTATAATGCCTTTATCATCAGTATTGGGATTATAATACTCATCTCTGTAAAGAGAAATAACTATGTCTGCGTCCTGTTCTATTGAACCAGATTCCCTTAAATCTGAAAGTATAGGTCTATGGTCATTTCTTCCCTCTGGTGCCCTGCTTAACTGCGCCAATGCAATGACATTTATATTTAATTCTTTGGCCATAAGCTTTAACTGCCTAGATATCTTACTTACTTCTTGAACCCTGTTAGTTGATTTTTCTGCACCATCAATGAGAGTTAAATAATCTATTATGACTACATCTAAGTCACTTTGTAATTTTCTCTTTTTGCACTCTGCTTTTATGCCATTTAGCGAATATATTTTGTCATATATTTTCAAACCGGAATTTACTATAATACCACTTTCTTGGCTTACCCTCATCCATTCTTTATCTGTTAATTTGCCTGATTTAATATTATTCATTTGAATTAGAGCTTTAGCTGCCAATGCCCTTTCCAGCAACTGTTCCTTTGACATTTCTAGCGAAAAAAAGCTTATATTATGCTGTTTAGCTATATTCAAAGCTATGTTTATTGCAAAAGCAGTTTTACCCATTGAAGGCCTAGCAGATACAACTATGAAATCACTTTTATTTAATCCATTTAAGGTTTTATCTAATACCCTATAACCTGTTTCTATTCCCTGTATAGCTCCCCCGTTTAGATATCTTTTTTCAAGACTGTCCAATACATTTACCATAGGCTTGTTTAATTCTCCGCTATCTACATTAATCTTGCTTTCAAACTCTAAACTTAGATCCTGTAATTCTCTTACTATGTCCTTTATGTCTGCATCTGTTTTTTCTATTTTTGTTGCATCTTTTTTCAATAGTGCAAGCAATTTTCTAGCATTGGAATACTTTTTTATTATCTCAGCATATGATTTTACACTTTCAGGCTGCAGAGTCTGACCTGTAAGCTGTGAAATATAAGTTATTCCACCAACTAAACTCAATTTTGAACTTAAATCCTCCGCAATAGTAGTTATATTAATATCTCTACCATTCGTATATAATCTCACAATAGCGGAATATAATAATTTATGACTATCCTCAAATAAATCATCACTTTTCAATAAATCTATGCAGTCACATAAATTATCAGGTTTAATAATCACAGATCCCAACAAATCTCTTTCAGCTTGTATATTATAAAGTTTCATGTCTTATCACCCTCCTATTTTATAAATCACATTATTCAATTTCTTGAAATGCTCCTGCATTTGGCCTGCACTCATTACTACTATTTGATTTGTTTTTTTCTTTAAGTTGTTTAGATTTTAAATATTCATCATAGTTACATTTGTTAGTACCTTCATCCATAAACGTACTTATTCCATTTTTTCTATTAAGAAAATCCTTTAAGCTCCATTTATAATTAAAATAGAAATCACTCTGGAGTACTTGTGAATAGGTGTATATTGCTTGTCTTATTTCTTTATCTGAATATGTTTTTAAAGCTTTATCTATTGCATTTTCCATATCTTTAGTTAATTTTTTATGAGTTATTATCTTTTTGCTATTCCAGTAATTAAATATCTCTAAATACTTCTTGTCATTTTTGAAATGACTATTAATATTCTTTTTATTATTTCTTTTTATATATTCTTTTTTAGATGTTTCAACTTTAGTTTCATTATCCGTTTCAATAACCGTTTCAGCATAACTATGTAATACCTTATTTCTCAATGCTTTAACCATTTCACCATCCGTTTCGTTAACCGTTTCATTAACCGTTTCAGCTGTAATATAAGAATATATAGATGGTTTTTTCTTACTATTTGACTTAAAAATAGACCTAATTATACCATGACTTTCAAATAATTTAATTAATCTACTTGCCTCTCTTGTACTAGATAAATTCAAGTCCTCATATACGCCTCTTGCAGTAAGATAAAATTGTCCTCTAGGCAAGAAATTTTTTTTGCTTATTCTCTGTAAATTTTCTTTATATGCTATATACCTACCAAAACAAGCCTCTACTTGCTTATTTTCAATCTCCATTTTAGCAATTTCTAAATCTAATTTTATATATGGCCTAATCTTGTCCATCTTACCACCTACTTGTTAGCCTTTTGTATACCATTGCTAAATTTGTTCTCCAATTAAGCTCTCCATCCATTCATCAACTTTTGATCTTACAAAAAGAAATTTTTTTCCATTTCTAATTACAGGAGCTCCTTTTCTATGTGCCAAGTTATAAGCTGCCTGTTTACCTAACTCATATTCCTTACGAAATTCTTCAATATCCATAACCTTTTTAGAGCTTGGCTTACTTTGTAAAACTTTATATTTTTCCATTCCTATCCCTCCTTATCAAATTCAGCTGCTGGCCTTATATCGTAATATCGCTGTAATTTTCCAATAGTGTCTATATCCAATACATAATCTTTTCCTTTAGCAACTACATGTCCTATTCTCATGTTTCCACTATATAAATTTATAAAAATTGTATCCTGGCAATCTTCAATTTTCTTTACTTCTATCCTTGAAATCTGATTTTCCATAAAATGAAAATGATTTACAGTAACCTCAGTTCCATATGGCACACCAAAATTCCTTGGTTTATCAACTCCAATTTTCTCTACTTTAAGGACATATTTACTCACTTTTTTCCTCCTTCTAATAATTTATTGAAGCACTGACTCTTTTTAATGTTTGTACATGAGCTGTCATTTTCAAATTTTAAGATACGATAAATTTTTACTATTTTTCAATATCAATTATCTGTTCTACTTCAACATTTAAAGCCTTTGCTAACTTTCCTATAGTAACTGGATTGGGCTTTGCATAGCCATTTTCAATCTTATTGATAGTGCTTACAGCTAATTTAGAAACCCTTGAAAGTTCTCTAACAGTCATTCTGGCCTCTGCTCTTGCTAAAATAATTTTATTAATATTTACTTTTAACATTTAATCACCTCTTTATCACTAACAAATTGTTAATCTATATTTATATATTATAATAACATTTTGTTAGTGTCAACACTATTTTTTATTTATATATATACATTTTGTTAGTGTTAATATATAATAAGTTTGAGGTGATACTGTGAATGTTGGTGAAAATATAAAAAAATTTAGGACTAAAAAAGGATTAACACAAAAAGAGTTAGCTCAAAGCATAAATGTCACTACCACTACTATACAAAATTATGAAAATAACCGTAGAAACCCTACCATAAAAGTATTAAGCAACATAGCACTAAGTTTAGATGTACAGTTAAGCGATCTAATTTGTTATGAAAAATTATGTTTGCAAGATTTGCTAAATACAGATAATACAATACAAGAAAATTTAAAAGATAGTGGAAAAACATCAATTATCTCAATACCAAATGGAAAAGAAGCATTAAAAGAGTTTTCAGATTCACTTGAGATTCTTCTTAATAACATGCCTAAAACACTTAATAAAAGTTCACTATTAGAAAATACTAACGAAAAAGGAAACATCGAAATGCTTAATTACTTTTTTAAAGATATGCCTGTAATGCCAAAAAAAGATACTTTAAATGAATTAAACAAATTAATTAAATTTTTAAATTTGCTCTACAAATATGATATTAAACTTTTTATAGACTTTTTTTCTTCTATTGACTATTTAATGGATATCTTTAAATCGTTAATAGATTTTATAGAAAATCAACATACTACCAACTTAGAAAACTATAAAGATAGTATTAAAGATAAATTGAGCGTTTACCCTCAAAATAACATCTCTAAAGAAAATTTTAAAACTTTAAAGGAAAGAATTGATCTGGACATAATGTATTCTCAAGACTTAGCTCTAAAAAAAGCTTGTCCTGAATTATATAAAATTTTATCAAAATAACTTCTGAAAGCTTTACTTATTGTAAACCAATTAACTAATAATCAGTTACCTTGATATACGAAATTCATACAGCAAAATATTGCCGCTATTAAAAACGATATATGTAAAAAAGTCCTATTGTATAATTTGGAACTCTTTTAAAAGGAAAGTACTCAACGTAAATTAGATATGAATATTTTTCACACCCAAATAATGGCTGTTAGCGGATTTAAAATCTGAAAAACTAAGCTCAGTATGAAAAATGTACTAAGCTATGGACACTGTGTCCGTTGGTGACATAAATTAATTTTGGAACAACAAATTCCGTTGAACAGAAACTGTTAAATACTGATTTCTTAAAAGTACGAAATTTATACTTATGAAAGAAAGGTGATATAATGGCCACTAAAACTAACTGTGTTAGGAATGGTAAAAAATATTACAGACTTCGTGTTGATTTAGGTCGAGATTCTGATGGAAAACGAATCAGGAAAACATTTTACGGTAAATCTAAAAAAGAGGCAGAAGATAAACTGGAAGAATATAAGAATGGCTTAAATAGCGGACTTTCCAATGATTACGATAAACTTACCGTAGGTAATGTATGTAAATTATGGCTATTTGAAAAAATTAAAAATACAGTTAAGCCTTCTACCTTTGAACGATATGAAGGTATTTATAGACTTTATATAAAACCTTCACCATTGTATCCTATAAAATTAAAAGATATCAAAGGACTTGATATACAGCGATATTATAATAATTTAATAGCTATTGGCAAAAGTACCAATGTAGTCAAAAATTTAAATAAGCTGCTTAAATCATTTTTTAATTATTGTATTGCTGAAGGATACATGATAAGAAATTATTGTATGGGAAAATCAATAACCCTTCCTGAAGATAATTCAGTACGTGAAGAAGAAACAGTGAATGACATAACTATATTTACACTAGATGAGCAAAGTCAATTTATAAAAGCTATCGAACATAATAGATTAAAAGCATTATTTCTTTTAGCTCTTGGTACTGGATTAAGAGAAGGTGAACTATTGGGACTTAAATGGAGTGATATAGATTTTATAAATAGCACTGTATCAGTAAAACGTTCTTTAAAAAGTGTATATCTATTTGATGGTGCCAAAAAACATTATGAACTAATAGAGCAATCACCTAAAACTAAAAATTCTATTAGAACTGTTCCAATACCTGAAAATTTAATTCCAGTATTAAAAAAACGTGAATTAGAACAGAAAGAGGAAAAACTTAAAGCAGGATCTGCTTATACTGAAAATAACTATATCTTTTCTACTCCACTTGGAACACCAACTGGTCCTGAAAATCTTAGAAAAATGTATAGTAAAATATTAAGCAAAAATAATATACCTCACAAAAAATTTCACAGCTTAAGGCATACATATGCCACTCGGTTATTTGAAAAGGGTGTTCCAATAAAAACAGTTCAAACGCTTCTGGGCCACAGTGATATTTCTACCACAGCAAATATTTATACTCATGTCATGCCTGAGCAAAAAATTGAAGCAGTTGATAAAATAAATAGTCTTTTTAATATCGAATAATATATCTATTGAAAACTTGGGGGACAATTTGGGGACAATTATCTAAATTTGGGCAAAATAAAAAACACTAGAATGTAGTGTTATCAATGGTTTCTGGTGCACCCAGGGAGATTCGAACTCCCGGCCTCTGGATTCGAAGTCCATCACTCTATCCAGCTGAGCTATGGGTGCTCATACTATTTAATTATAAATATGAAAATGGAGCGGGTGAAGAGAATCGAACTCTCATAACTAGCTTGGAAGGCTAGCACTCTACCATTGAGTTACACCCGCATATCTTTATTAAATTAAATGGTCGGGGTGACAGGGATTGAACCTGCGACCTCATGGTCCCAAACCACGCGCGCTCCCATCTGCGCCACACCCCGCTATTAAATTGAATTTGTGGTGCGTCATCGGGGACTCGAACCCCGGGCAACCTGATTAAGAGTCAGATGCTCTACCAACTGAGCTAATAACGCTAGTCATGGTGCGTCTTAAGGGATTCGAACCCCCGGCACACGGCTTAGAAGGCCGTTGCTCTATCCAACTGAGCTAAAGACGCATATTGGAGCGGGTGAAGAGAATCGAACTCTCATAACTAGCTTGGAAGGCTAGCACTCTACCATTGAGTTACACCCGCAATTTATTTGGAGCGGAAGACGAGATTCGAACTCGCGACGTTCACCTTGGCAAGGTGACGCTCTACCACTGAGCCACTCCCGCATATATAAAAGTTGTACTTATTATTACAAATGGTGCAGGTGAAGGGAGTCGAACCCCCACGCCGTAAAGCGCTAGATCCTAAGTCTAGTGCGTCTGCCAATTCCGCCACACCTGCATAGACTAATGTAATAATTTTAAATTAAAATGGTGGCTTACCGGGGAATCGAACCCCGGGCAACATGATTAAAAGTCATGTGCTCTACCAACTGAGCTAGTAAACCATTTTGGCTGGGATGGCAGGATTTGAACCTACGAATGATGGAGTCAAAGTCCATTGCCTTACCACTTGGCTACACCCCAACAGTGGGGTGAACGATGGGGCTCGAACCCACGACAACCAGAACCACAATCTGGCGCTCTACCAACTGAACTACGTTCACCACATCTTGGTGCGCCATCGGGGACTCGAACCCCGGGCAACCTGATTAAGAGTCAGATGCTCTACCAACTGAGCTAATGGCGCTTATGGTGCGTCTTAAGGGATTCGAACCCCCGGCACACGGCTTAGAAGGCCGTTGCTCTATCCAACTGAGCTAAAGACGCACGCTTGGAGCGGGTGAAGAGAATCGAACTCTCATAACTAGCTTGGAAGGCTAGCACTCTACCATTGAGTTACACCCGCATAATCTTTCATGTCAAATAAAAAGAATTCACTATTTTATTTCTTCCTTACATTTAACTAAGCTCTATCTTAATTAAATGGTCGGGGTGACAGGGATTGAACCTGCGACCTCATGGTCCCAAACCACGCGCGCTCCCATCTGCGCCACACCCCGCTATTAAGAAATCATCTTGTTTATCTTGAAATCTTTTTTGTAACTCCTGACAACATCAATTATTTTACACGATATATTCTAATTCGTCAATACCCTATTTTACTTTTTTTTATTTTTATTTATAATTCTATGATATCTGGCCTTATAATTTTATCATTTATGCTTATGATAGCAGCGCTTTTCAGCCCATTTCTAGGCAAAGACGGGCTTCCTGGATTAACAAAGTATATACCATCCTCATAGGCTATTTCAGATACATGAGTATGCCCAAATAGGACTATATCTGCCTCTTCCTCTAAAGCCCTATATCTTAACCTAGACAAATCGTATTTAACATCATACCTATGCCCATGAGTTATTAAAAATTTTTTACCTTCTATGATTTCTATCCTTTCAGGAGGGACATCTAGAGTAAAGTCACAATTTCCTCTTACGTTTATAATGTTACCATGATAAAATTTCTCTATTTCTTTTACATCCTCTACATTGTCTCCAAGATGAATAATCAAATCCATATGATTTAATACCTGTATAACTTTTTTTACCACTTGCTTATATCTATGTGTATCACTTATTACTCCTATTTGCAAATTCTAAACCTCCTCCATAATGTCCCTCATTTGCTCCTCCAATTTTTTAAGCGCATTAGCCCTATGGCTTATAGAGTTTTTTATTTCATAGGGCAGCTCTCCAAAGGTTTTTTGATATTCGGGCACATAAAACAGCGGATCATAGCCAAATTTATTATTTCCTCTCTCTTCATCACATATCATACCCTTTACTTCGCCTTCAACTCTAAATGTCCTTTCTGAATCAACTATAAGTACTAGTGCACATACAAACTTTGCTTCTCTATCTTGCAATTTCATGCCTTCTAAAAGGTTTAACAGCTTTTCGTTGTTTTTTTTGTCATTTCCATGTTCCCCTGCAAACCTTGCAGAGTACACTCCTGGCGCCCCATTTAGTCCTTTAACCATTAATCCTGAATCATCTGCAAGAACCATACACTTATCCTGCAGCATATGGTATATAGTACTGGCTTTCTTATAGGCATTTTCTGAAAATGTTTCTCCATCCTCTAAGATATCCACATTTAAATTCATGTCCTTCATAGACAAAACTTCTATAGGATATTTAGAGAGTATTTGTTTAATTTCTCTTATCTTATTATAATTATTGCTTGCCACTACTAGTTTCTTCATTACTTTCCTCCTGTACCTATCCATAGAGAATCCATTTTTAAACTCTCTTTTTGTGCACGAATCATATTGTTTATTCCTTTTTCACCTAAACGTAAAAATTCTTGCAAGTCCTCTCTTGTAAATGGGCTTTGTTCTCCAGTACCCTGTATTTCAACAAACTCTCCTGAATCCGTCATTACTATGTTCATATCTACTTGAGCTCTTGAATCTTCTAAATAACATAAATCAAGCATTCTCACATTATTTACTATTCCCACACTTATAGCACTGACAAAGTCTCTTATAGGATAAACTGTAAAAGGGGTACGTTTATGAAGTTTATTTACAGCATCTACTAGTGCTACAAAAGCTCCTGATATAGAAGCAGTTCTAGTTCCTCCATCTGCTTGAATTACATCACAGTCAATCCATATAGTTTTTTCTCCCATAGCTTTCAAGTCCACTACAGACCTAAGTGCTCTTCCTATTATTCTTTGTATTTCCATTGTCCTTCCATCAATTTTTCCTTTGGTTATATCTCTAATTTTTCTAACTTGAGTAGCCCTAGGCAGCATATTGTATTCACATGTAATCCATCCTTCTCCTTTTCCTTTTAGGAAAGGAGGTACTCTATCTTCTATAGAAGCAGTACATATTACCTTTGTATCTCCTGTTTCTATAAGTACTGATCCTTCTGCATATTTTGTATAATCTCTTGTTATTTTTATAGGTCTAATTTGATCATATTTTCTACCATCAATTCTCATACTTTACCTCCAAAATCAAAACTATATTACTAATTATACATCAATTATTTCAACTTTTCCTCTAGTACAAATAACTCATCTCTTTTAGGTGGTACAACTTCTTTTTCAAATTCATCACAAACCAATATTCCCTTTTCTCTGGTAATTTTACCTATGATATATGCATTAATATTTTGGCTTTTCAAAAATTTAATGAGTTTATTTCCATCCTTTGTAGTAATGAGCATACTTCCTGAAGATATAAACCTCAAAGGGTCAACTGCGTACTTACTACATATCTTTTCTGTTATTTTAGTAATTGGCATCTTATTTTTATATACTTTAAATCCCACTTTACTTGCCTTGGCAACTTCCCACAATGCTCCTAGTACTCCACCTTCAGTTATGTCGTGCATAGAATTTACTCCTAATTTTGCTGATAAAATTCCTTCTTTTACCACACTTATATATTTTATATAATCTTTTGCTTCTTTTATTTCCTCAGGGGTAAGTATATTCTTTAATTTATCCTCGTAATCATTTACTACAATACTAGTTCCTTCCAGGCACAAATGTTTTGTTACCAGTATATCGTCCCCTTCTTTTGCACCCGAAGTAGCTACAGCTTCTCCACTTTTTCCTTTTCCTATTACAGTACAGGATATTACCATTTTATTTACAGCTCTTGTTATTTCCGTATGCCCACCTAAAATTTCCACATTTATCTTTTCTGTTTCCTCACTGATTTCTTCCATAATTCTTCTTATGTCTTCTAAAGAACTACTTTCTGGAGCTAAAATCGTAACTAAAATTCCAACAGGCTTGACTCCACAAGATGCTATATCATTACAATTTATATGAACTGCAAGCTTTCCACTGTTCACACTAGCCCCTGTAATAGGATCTGTAGACATGACACATTCCATGTCACCAAAATTAACTACACTACAGTCCTCTCCTATACCGCTTCTTATTCTCACATCTTCTCGTACTACTTTCCTATTTTCATCTATTATAGTTTTTAAATCTTCCCAATTTAATTTTCCAGCTTTCATAAAAATTCCTTCTTTCTAAAAATAAACAAGCACTATTTTACATCTCACCTCATATTATATATATAAGGATTAATTTATGGTAGGTGTGAATATTTTGAAATATATAGGACCTTTTTTGAGAATTAATAAGGTAAACCCGGCTAACATCAAAAATCAACTATTTTATTTATCAAAAGAATCTTTAAAGGAAATTGTACTGCACTCAGAATGCGGAGTTTCCACTCCAGTTAAAGAACTTGATATAAAAAACATACCCAACTTTGATATTAACACATTTAAAGGTGTTTCTCCACTTATATGTATTTATAGGAAAGCAAACCCTATTCTCATAAATATGGACAATGAGTTATGTTGGAACCAGGATAAATTTAAAAAAGAAATAAACATAGATAGCAATACACTTATGACTCTATGTTTACTGGAACTTTCTGATTACTATAATCTATTTAACAACATAGATAAAAGAAATTATAATTTAGGGCAACTGTACGAATCACTTTGTAAAAGTCAATTAAAATTTTATGCCCTGCACTTTAGAAATAATGAAGGTGTATTTACAGATAAAAAACTAGAAGACGGTTCCCTTATGGATGACTTAAAATTTGCAGATAAAAATAAAAAATTCAAATTTTCATCTCAGGCACTTTTAATGGCTGCCTACTACAAATGCAGTACTTTACTTGAAGGAGAGGAAAAGGAGGACTTTAGGAATTTTTCTTTTGACATTTTAAATATGCTTATAAAATTAAAAGAAGACTTGTATGATTTATCTTTTGAAGAACTTACAAAATTATGCTTTGGTCTTAATATATTCTACAGTTATTCCAAAGACTTGACCTGTAAAGATTTAATACTCGACATATCAGAGCTCATATTTGAAAAATTTTATTCTGACAACACCTTAGCTGAACCTTTAAGAGAAACAGATGTAGAAAATGATTCATTGAATTATATAAATTATATGCTTATATATAAGTACACAAATATTATAAAGTCTAAGGACAATGCTGACTTTATATTTAAAAGACTTTTAAAGTTGTATGATGCAGAAAAAGGATTATTTATTAAAAATACCTCCAAAAAAAACATTGAATTTACATGTTTGGAAATAATTCTATATCTTACAGTCTTTCTCATAGATGTAGATGTATATAAGGATAAAGACAAAAACAGTTTAATAGTACTTGACATATTTAAGCGTCAGCTTATAGACTCAGGTATAATTTTAAGTTGGCCTGATGCCCCTGATCTAAGTAGTGCAGAAAGGTACGAAAACTTTTCTCTTAAATCTGAAGATTTAAGAGAAGAACAAAATTTTAAAACAGATTCAATTCCATCACCTGAATCATGTGAGATAGCACCTGTTTTTACCAAATACGTAACTTACAGTAGAAAAAAGGAAAGTTTTAAATCTGTAAAAACTTCCTTTGACGCCTATAAAAATATGTCTATATTTTTTCTTGTAATACATCTTTTAAGTCCTAATATAGCACACTAGTAGTACAGCAACACTAAAAGTTTTTAAAAATATTTTTTAACATTTGGGACATAATAATATAACTACAGTACAAGCACTTCATAATTTAGCTTTAAAACTAAGTCTGCTTCTATAAGGTAGGTGATACCTAATGATGAATATTAATTGCTCGGAAAGTTGCATACACGAAAAGAACGGAAAATGTACCTTAGATCAAATTAATGCTATTACAAACCTTTCATCTTTAGAAACAAACTGTATATATTTTACTCCAAAAGAACAATTAAAAAGCGACTCAAACCAATTTACAAATTTCAATTCTAATTAGCAAAAGGGTCTCATATTTATGAGACCTTTTCAAGCCTTGCAAAAAGTACCATATGCCCTATCAATGAACATTTAAATAAGCTTTATCTAACTTTATATTTCCCAATTTATTAGTATAAATACCCTGTACATAGTCTTTTTCACTTATAATTACATTATTGAAATATAGAGGGATAATTGGCATGTCTTCCATCAACATATTTTCCATTTCCTTAAGTATTTCTATTCTTTTAGTTCCATCTTTCTCAAATGACCCATTCATAAATTTATTGTCAAATTGCACATTTCTATACCCATATAAATTATATTGGGATGTAGACCTCCACATATCCAAAAATGACATAGGATAATCATAGTATCCCTCGTATTTTATCTCTGCCATATCATAATCACCTTTTTTTAACTTCTCATTGAATTTAGAAGATTCATATCCTTCACACTTCACATTTATTCCAACAGTTTTTTTTATACTTTTACCTATGGTTTCACATATCTTTTTGTTTTCAACTGTGTCCAAATATATGAGTTTTAATGAAGTTTCTCCGTAACTAGGACTTACATTTTTCATCATATCAGAAGCCTTTTTTATATCTTCATTACCTTGAAAAAATACCTTATTTATATATTTACCATTCAGTCCATCTCCTGTATATCGAGGTATATAAGAGTCTGCCTCCAAAGCAGTGCTATTTAATATGTTTTTAACTATATTATCTCTATTAATAGAAGCAGCTACTGCCTTCCTAAAACTATTGTCATTTGCAATACCACTCCTTTTTAAATTAAAAGCTATCCCTTCCCCTTGAAGTAAAGGTGAAACTTTATATTTTGCCTTACCTTCTATAGTTTTTAATTCTCCTAAAGGAGGATCTGTGAACACATTTATTGTAGAACTTTGAAATGCAGCAAGTGCACTTTCCCTAGTTTTTAAAGAACTCAATGTTATACTATTACTTTTCACCTGTGACTTGTTCCAGTAATGAGAATTCTTCTTTAATGTAATCTCCCCGCTGTCAGATATATTGTTTATACAAAAACTTCCTGAATACATTATTGATCTATAGTCCTTTTTCCAATCTATGAGTTTAGAATCAATATTTCTAAGTGCATATATAGGCTGAGAGAGTATATTCAAAAAATAATTACAGGGATAATTTAATCTTATATTGAGTGTTTTATTATTCAAAGCAGTTATCGCTACATTGTTAAAATCACACTTGCCTTTTCTATAATCTTCTACTCCAAATATGCAATTTAGCTGATCTGAAAATATGTTATTTGTATTTTTATTTAAAATATCAGAAAAAAAGTTCACAAAGTCATCTGCAGTAATATCAGAACCATCACTCCACTTTCCATCTTTTCTTATTTTAAAAGTATAATTAGTTCCATCTTGACTTATATCCCAGCTTTCGGCAAGTGCAGGAACTATTTTTCCATTTTCATCACAATTCACAAGCCCTTCAAATGTGTTTGCAAGTATATCCTTTTCCCTTAAATTATTGGAATCAAGCATTATAAGATCTTCAGGTAACTTACCCAAATTATATATCACATTATTCTTATAATTATTGCTTTCAGTTTGCTCAACTTTCTTTTGCAAAGCTCCTCCAATTAAAGTTATAGAAACTATGGAAATTATGAGCATACCTAACATTATATAAATAAATTTCTTCATATATATCTCCTCATTCCCAATTCATAGGATACTATTTAAATTATTGTCACTTATTATAAAAATAAACAAATTAGACTGTATTATTTTTAATCCATGCTTTTTATGATATAATGTTCACGTACATTTAGATATAAGGAGTGTAAATATGATACTTGTATTAGAAATTTTAGGTATTTTAACTATGTGTACTATTATGTTTGTTTCAATTTGGGGATTTATAATTATGAAGAAAATGTTATCTCAATTAAAATATAGAAACTATTTAGTAGAAAAACTAACTCAATATATATATTTTTTGACAAAGAAAGATGGCAGCTCTTTAACTAAACCAGACAATAAGAAAAAGGAATAAGAAAGCTTTAAAATAGTTTTCTATTCCTTTATCTAGTTAGTTTTTATTAAATTCTCTATTTACAATGTCATTTACAATGTTAGGATTTGCCTTTCCCTTAGTTTCTTTCATAACTAAACCTATCATGAATTTAATAGCTCTTTTCTTACCATTTTTATAATCTTCTAATGGTTTAGGATTATCTTTCATAACCTTTTTTATTATCTTCAGGATTTCATCTTCACTGCTGTTTTGTAAAAGATTCCTCTTATCAATTATTTCTTCAGGTTTTGCACCACTTACAAACATTTCCTCCATTATTTCTTTACCTATATTATTAGAAATCATACCTAAATCTATAAATTTGATTAAACTTACTAGATCTTCCGGCTTAAATTTAAGTTTACTTAATGATACCGATCTTTCATTCATAAGCCTTGATATATCTCCCATAATCCAGTTAAAAGCAGCTTTAGGATTTTGGCTTAGCTTAGCAGTTTTCTCAAAGAAATCTGCTGCCCTCATATTTAATATTAGTACCTCAGCATCGTGTTTTGAGACATTGTACTCTTTAATAAATCTTTCAACTTTATCATAAGGAAGTTCAGGTATAGTTTTTCTTATTTTCTCTATCCATTCATTTGAAATATTTATAGCTGTTAAATCCCCTTCTGGAAAGTATCTATAATCTCTAGCTTGTTCTTTAGCCCTCATAACTTCAGTTTTATTCTTGGATTCATTCCATCTTCTGGTTTCTTGTATTATCTTTTCTCCAGATTCTACAGCCTTTACTTGCCTTAAATATTCATACTCAAAAGCTTTTTCAAGAGCTTTAAAAGAATTTACATTCTTTATTTCCACTTTCACACCAAATTTTCTACTGCCTTTAGGTCTTATAGATATATTACCATCACATCTTAAAGAACCTTGTTCCATCTTACAATTTGAAACTCCTATGGATCTCAAAATATTTTTTAACTTACGAAGATAACAGGTAGATTCCTCTGGGGTCCTTATATCTGGTTTGGACACTACCTCTATAAGAGGTACACCTGCCCTATTATAATTGATCAAGGTACCTGACTTTGTATGGATTAATTTTGCTGCGTCCTCTTCCATATGTATTCTTTCAATACCTATTTTCTTTTTTTTCCCCTCACTATTTTCTACCTCAATGTATCCATCGCTGCATAGAGGGAATCTGTGTTGAGTTATTTGATAATTCTTAGGGCAATCCGGGTAAAAATAATTTTTTCTATCCATTCTGCTCTTTTTATTTATTGAGCAATTAAGAGCAATTCCCGATTTTATGGTATACTCTATTACCTTTTTATTTATTCTAGGTAGCGCACCTGGAAGTGCAAGGCATATTGGACAAACATGACTATTGGGTTCTCCTCCAAATTCAGTGCTGCATCCACAATACATCTTAGTTTTTGTTGAAAGCTCTACATGAACTTCCAGACCAATTACCAATTCATATTCCATAATTTTTACACCTCACTAATTTGCGGACTCATTTTGTGCCAGTTAGTAGATTGTTCAAAACTATACGCTATATTAAAGATTGTGTCTTCTCTATAATAATTTGTCATAATTTGAAATCCTACTGGAAGTCCATCTACCATACCACACGGCACAGATATAGCCGGCATGCCGGATACATTAGCAGGGAGCACATAAACATCTGAAAGGTACATAGATAATGCATTCTTTTTCTTCTCGCCTATTTTAAATGCAGTAGTAGGTGAAGTAGGTGCTATAAGTGCATCAAATTCCTTCATGACTTCCTTAAATTGGTTTTTTATAAGGTTTCTAACTTTAAGTGCCTTTTCATAATACTCATCATAATAGCCTTTAGAAAGCATATATGTTCCTAACATTATTCTTCTCTTAACTTCCATTCCCAGTGCTTCACTTCTAGATTTAAAATATAAGTCCCTGTAGTCTTTAAAATTTTTTGATCTATACCCATATCTTATTCCGTCAAATCTAGCTAAGTTTGAGGAAACTTCAGCACTTGCAATTACATAATAAACTGCCATGGAGTACTTTACTAGTGGAATAGAACACTCTTTAACCTCAGCTCCATTTGTTTTTAGTACATCTACAGCTTCTTCTATGGATTTTCTAATTCTATCATCTAACCCATCCTCAAAATATTCTTTAGGTATACCTATCTTCATTCCTTTAATATCTTTAGTCAAACTTTTGCTATAATCTGGTACTTTCATATCTACTGTAGTAAAGTCATTTTTATCAGGTCCCGCTATACATTGGGTTAAACATGCACAATCTTCTATATCTGCTGACATAAGACCTATTTGGTCTAAAGTTGAAGCAAAAGCAACTGCTCCATACCTAGAAACTCTTCCGTAAGTTGGCTTTAAACCTACTACACCACACAGACATGCAGGCTGTCTTACAGAACCACCTGTATCCGTTCCAAGTGACATTACAGATTCACCAGCTGAAACTGAAACAGCTGATCCTCCTGAAGACCCTCCTGGAACTCTGCTTAAATCCCATGGATTTCTGGCTAACTTAAAAGCACTTTTTTCATTTGAAGATCCCATGGCAAATTCGTCCATATTTGCTTTCCCAATTATTATTCCATCCTCAGCCTCTATTCTTTTTATTACGCTAGCATCATAAGGAGATATGTATCCCTGAAGCATCTTTGAAGCACAAGAGTTTTGCATACCCTTAACACTTATATTGTCTTTTATAGAAACAGGTATTCCAAAAAGTCTTCCCATTTTTTCACCATGTTTTATTTTCTTATCCAAATCTTTTGCTCTTTTAAGTGCTCCCTCTTTTTCTACATATAAATAAGCTCCCAATGTAGTATCAAATTTGTCTATTCTATTTAAATATGAACTTACAATTTCCTCTACACTTATTTCCTTGTTTTCTAACATATTTCTAATTTCATGTGCAGTCAACTTCATAAAACCACCTCCTGTAAAATTATTCTATTACCTGGGGTACTACTATATATTCTTTAAGATTTTGTGGTGAATTATCCAGTACTTCTTTTATATCCATAGATTCTTCCACAATATCTTCTCTAAATTTATTTTCCATACAATATGGATTTATGGTTATATTCACACCATCTGTATCTAGTTCATTTAAGTTTTCCATATATTTAAACATTCTATCTAGTTCTTCTATGACTTCTTTTTCTTCTTCTTCATTAAATTCAAGTTTAGCAAGCTGGGCTACATATTTCATTTCTTCTTTTTTCACTCTCATAAATGCATCTCCTATTCACTTTTTATTAATGGAGTAAAAACTAAATAATTATTTTATTCCTCAAACCTATTTTGTACAAAAACGGATAGTCTTAGCTATCCGTTTTCAACAGAATAAATATGATAAACCTCATTGCATTTTTGTTATATTTTATATCATCTTAGTTGATATATCAATATCATAAAAAAATCTTATGCACTTTTGTTCCTTGAAACAGACACTAACTTTTTAAATATTTCAAGCATTTGATCGCTATTACCTGAAAGTCCCTCCGGATGCCATTGAACACCCAAAATGAAATTATCCTTTATTTTCTCTATGGATTCTATTACACCATCTTTGGCTACTGCACCAACCTTAAATCCCTTTGCTAAATCTTTTATACCTTGATGATGAAAACTATTTACCATGGATTTTTCTCCAAGTATTGGATACAATATGCTATCTTTTTTTACAAGTATAGTATGCCCTGTAAAGGCTCTACTGGAATCTTGAGAATGTTTAATATAAAATCCATCTTTATCATCAAGATCTTGATATAATGTTCCTCCAAAATATACATTTATTACTTGTAATCCTCTGCAAATGCCAAGTATAGGCTTTTTCAAGCTGCATGCTGCCTTAATGAGCTTAAAATTAAAATTATCCAGCTCATATGAAGTGAATCCCTGAGCCTTTCTAGGTTCTTCTCCATATAATATGGGATTCACATCATATCCACCAGAAATAATTATTCCATCAACTCTTTTTACTTGATCAAAAATATACTCTTCATTTTCAATCACAGGAAGTATTATAGGTGAGGCCCCAGCCGAAGTTACAGATGAAACATAATCACTATTCACATATGTCCTTTTCATGCCAGGAACTGGTCCACCTTCCATTGCTAATATATTACCTGATATTCCGATAATTGTATTCATATCTTTTCCTCCATGAAAACTATTTTAAATTCAATATAATTTTTATAATATCTTTAATTTTTAAGCATTCACATTTTTAGATAAATTGTTTACTTTATAATGCTTCATTATAAAATAAATAGGTGCACAAATGACTAAGGCACCAAGTCCCCAAATCAATTGTTTAGGAGTAGCCTTTGTCAAAATCCATATACTTGCTGCCACAGCTAGTATCGGAAGTACTGGTCCAAATGGAACTCTAAATGTTGATTTTTCATTTGGTCTCTTTTTTCTAAGCATAATAATTGCAAGACATGTAGGTATGTATTGGGTAAACCTTGATACAACACTTATTGCAGCAAGCTGTATAAAGCTTCCCGTTAAAACCAAAGGAATTGCAACACAAACTGTTATTATAATTGCTACATACGGTGTGCCAAACCTGCTTTTTTTTCTTATTACTTTTGGAAGCACTCCTCCTTCAGATAATGCAACAGCAGATCTTGGGGTATTAAAAGAACAGCTAATATTTATTCCTAATATGGAAATAATAGTTCCAATAGTAACTAAAATTTTACCTAATGGTCCTAAAAAAACTTTTGCCGCATCAGCTACAGGTGTCGAAGACTGAGCAAGTTGTGTTCCTAATATTCCAATAGATACAACTTGTATGAGTACATAAATAGTAGACGCTAAAACCATAGTAATTATTATTGCAATAGGTAAATTTTTCTTTGGGTTGTCCATATCTTCAGCTGCAACTGCAATAGTTTCAAATCCAGTAAAAGCATAAAATACAACTATGAGTGTTGAACCTAAAGCAGATGAATTTATAGGTACAGTTGAAATATAATTACCACCTTTTATAAAAAATATTCCAATTGCTATAAAAAGTATAAGAGGCAATAATTTAGCAATAGTTGCAATATTATTAAGATACTTTACTATTTCTATACCTAAAATATTAATTATGCCTAATCCTAATATTATTGAAATAGCTATTATATTTTTCATCATTCCATGTGCAACTTGAGGCCATATTGCCCCCAATGCTGTTGGAAATGCCACTGCCATAGTAGCCCATGCTACAATGCTTACAATCCACTTCATTACTCCAACTTCAAAACCTGCAAAATTGCCGAAAGCTTCTTTTGCATAAATATATGGTCCTCCTGCTTTATCAAACAATCCCGCAGCCTCAGCAAAGCAAAGACTCATGGATAATACAAGAATCATATCTATAACATAAGCCCCTATGCTTTTAGAACCCATTACAGCATAAGCTTTACCTGGAAGTAAAAAAATACCAGAACCTATTACGCCATTAATTCCAAGCAATACAATACTCCAAAATCCAAACTTTTTTGTGTTATTCATTTCGTAATCTCCCTTCTTCATTTAATCTGAAAATATATTTTGTTTAAAATAGTCAAAATATTGAGTCTTATGTAAATCTCACCCACCTTTCATAATTATTTATTTTATAAGCATTTTTCATGCCATAAGTTAAAGCAAATAAATAACCTATGCACGTTTTATTTGCATAGGTTATTTATATTGAATAGGCTATTTAGGTTATAATTTTACCCTATTTTCCATCCATTTTAAAAAATTGTCCCCTTTTGTTGTAATTTTGCTTCCGCTTCTTCCCAAGTTACATGTTATTAATGATAATTTGTTTAAAATACTCATTATTCTTCTTATTTCAGCTTCACTTAGTTTTATATTTTTTGTTTCCATAATCTTTTTTATGCTTTTTCTACCAATTCCTGATTTCAAAATTCCCTGTTCCTTAACAATTTTCAATATTAATACTGAATCTAAAATACAGTTTTTAGATTTCAAATACGTAATTTCCTTATCAAAGTCTATATTATAGTCAACCAAATAGTAAGGCAAGTCTCTAGCTTTTACTTCTTCATCATCAGTCATAATCTTTATATAGGAAGCAACATTTTGAATTTCCCTTATATTGCCCGGCCAAGAATAATTCATAAAAATTTCTATGACTTCATCAGATAATCTTATGGTCTTTTTTCTTCCCATAAAATATTTTATAAGAGAAATGATATCTTCTTTTCTTTCTCTTACAGGTGGTATATTTATAGGAAGTACATTGATTCTATAAAATAAATCTTTTCTAAATTGTCCTTTTTCTATCATTTGAAGCAAATTTTTATTTGTAGCTGCAATAACTCTAATATCAACATTTATAAGTCCATCAGAACCTATCCTCATTACCTGTTTTTCCTGAAGCACTCTAAGCAATCTGGCTTGCAGTGTTAAGGGCATATCACCTATTTCATCCAGAAATATAGTTCCCATATTAGCTTGTTCAAATAATCCTGCCTTTCCTTCTTTACGTGCGCCTGTGAACGCCCCGCTTTCATATCCAAACAATTCACTTTCTAGCAAGCTTTCAGGAACTGCGGCACAATTTATTGCAACAAAAGGTCTGTTTTTTCTCAAAGATGCATTATGTATTGATTGGGCAAAAAGTTCCTTGCCAGTACCACTCTCACCTGTTATTAAAACTGTCAAATCTGATTTTGCAACCTTATTTCCTAGTTTTATGCATTCTTTTATGCTGTTTGAATTTGTTTTTATGGAATTAAAATCATACCTTGCTATAAGTCCTTTATTGGTATATTTTAATGTTAGTTTTTTTGCAAGCTGCTCTAAATATGTAACTTCACTTATACTAATATAGCATCCTTTTTTTTGTCCATAGTAGTTAACAATTTCTTTATTAACTACTATAAACTTATCCCTATATTCTATAAGTTCGTCCTTAACACTATTTTTCCCAAGCAAGCATACCAAATTTTTATCCAATACATTTTTTATATTTTTACATTTTATATTTTCTCTTATATTGAATAACTTTTCAAAAGCATTATTGTAAAATGATATCCTCCCATCTAAATCTGTAAAAATTATTCCTTCTTTGGACATATTAAGTACTGCATTCAAATCTTCATTTTTAATGTAAAGCTCTTTATATTTATCCTTGATACCAATATCTAAATTTACAATTTTTTCCGAATATTTAAATAGCCTGGTATCAATTACTCTGCTTTTAAACATTAATTTATTAGAAATATTAATAAAAGTAGATATATCAATACACCGATTTCCTATGTCTATAACTTTTTCAATATATTTTGGCACTCTGGAAACTTCACCAGGAGTTATTGCAAATTTTATGTTTTCATAATTTTGATTTTCGTCATAAGGTATAAGGGTAATATTATTTACACCTATCCTATATAATAGAGATATGGTTTCTAATGTAGCTGATTTCGCATTATTTACCACAAGAGCTTTAGTACCTTGGGGAATATTAAATATTTTATAAACTTCATTTTCTTTTATCGTTCTCTCAATAACTATTATATTTTTTTTATTTTTTACATATCTCTCTATTTCAATTGCTATTCCATGATTCATTATCAATATCACATCATCATCTATCTTATCTGTACTTTTAAGCTCATTCAAATAATAATTATTTATTACAACAAAACCCTTATATATATTTTCTACACTGCTTTTCAAAAATTCAGCCACTAAAGAATTGCTATTTGTAACAATTCCAATAGATTTCAATATATTCACCCCCAAGCTGTCGCCCCAAGTTGGGCACACCTAAAAAAATAAGACAATCTACCAAAAGATTGTCTCTATAGCCTTAATAAACTTTCATATACATAAAAAACATAGTTGCGCAAGCTATCACTACGCATGTTATAGGGTATACTATATTTCTAAAGTTAGCTCTAGAAATTATCATATTTATAGCCCAAGCTACCATAGTAACAAATATGCTCCACTGCAGTGTGCAATAACCATTAAAGTACTTTACATATGTAAAATGATATGTAGTAAGGAGCGTTAATATCAATGCCAAGATAGTAAAAATAACCCCTATCCACCCTAATAAATTTATTGTCCTTTTCATTTTTATCCTCCACTATAGTGATCCCAAGCAAAATTTAGTAACATATTGAAGAAAATAAGCTACCTCTACCTAAAACCTCTATACTATACAAATAGTTTAACTTTCATATAAAATTAAACTATTCTTATCATAATCCTTTTTTACCTCTTTGTAAATATTTATAGCCTGCTTTCAAATTCATTTTTATCTATTATTCTAATTGAAAATTTTAATAATTCTTCTATGCTCCTTATTATATTTCCCTGTTTAAAAATTTCTATTATTTCTTTTTATTTAAACATTTGTAATAACTCCACTTCAGATATTACCTTAACACCTAATTCCTGTGCCTTAGTTACTTTGCTTCCAGGATCTTCCCCTGCAAGTACATATGTAGTTTTCTTAGATACCGAACCTGATACCTTGCCGCCGTGCTTCTCTATAAGCTCCTTTGCTTCAATTCTTCCCATTGATGGAAGTGTTCCTGTAATAACAAACTTGCTGCCTTCAAGTAAATTATCTGCTTCTTTATCTTCATTCATTACCATATTTACACCGCATTTAGCAAGTTCACTTATAATTTTAAGGTTATCTTCATTTTTAAAATATTCAAATATTGCTGAGGCACTTATATCACCAATATCAGATACCTTCTTGATTTCATCAATATCTGCGTTAATTAGATTATCAATAGATTTAAAATATTTCATAAGTTCTTTAGCTGTTGACTTACCAACATTAGATATACCTAAACTTGCTAATAACCTCTGCGGATCATTTTTCTTCGAATTTTCAATGGCATCAAGAAGTTTATCTGTGTTCTTTTCTTTTCCGATTATACCTTCTTCAACAAGCTTATCCCTATGTTTATTAAGATAATAAATATCTGGTATATCAACTATATATCCTTTATCAACAAGCTGTTCAACATAAGCTGCACCAAATCCTTTAATATCCATACAGTCCCTGCTTACAAAATTAATAATTCTTTTTACAAGCATAGATGGACAATTAATATTAGTGCACTTAATGTCAGCTGCACCTTCTTCTCTAGCAACTGGACTGCCACATACAGGACACTTATCTGGAAACTGAAATTTAACTGTTCCTTCAGGACGTTTTTCGTGTATAACTTTTTTAATCTTAGGGATAATTTCTCCTGATTTATATACTACGATAGTATCACCAACACCCACATCCAGTTCATCAATAAAATCTTGATTATGGAGAGTGGCTCTTGATACGCTTGTACCACACAGCCTTACTGGCTCAAACATAGCAACAGGGGTAATCCTCCCAGTCCTTCCTACCGTAAGTTGAATATCAAGAAGCTTAGTTTCTTTTTCTTCAGGTGGATATTTATAAGCAATAGCCCACTTTGGTACTTTAGAAGTACTGCCAAGCTCAGTTCTGTATGCTAAATTATTAATTTTAATAACCGCACCATCAATATCGTAATCTAAATCTCCACGGTTTTCACCAATTCTTTCAATGGCATCCCATATTTCACAAGTAGTTTTACATACTGTATAATTCTCAATAACTTTAATACCCTGTTTTTTTAGAAATTCATACCCTTGGGTATGAGTTTTAAACTCCATCCCCCGAACATCCTGAACATTAAAAATAAAAAGAGATAAATTTCTTTCTTTTGTAACTTTACTGTCCAACTGTCTAAGAGTCCCTGCTGCACAGTTTCTAGGATTAGCAAATACCTTTTTACCCAAGAGTTCCTGATGTTCATTAACTTTCTCAAAAGCCTCTTTAGTCATATAAACTTCTCCTCGAATCTCCAGGTACGGAATCTTATCTTTAAGTGACTTTACTACATCATTTATCACTTTAGCATTTACTGTAACATCCTCACCATAGACAATACCATCACCTCTAGTAATAGCAGTTATAAGCTTCCCATCTTCATAGCGTAAAGCCATTGATAAACCATCAATTTTTGTTTCTACTACAAATTCTACATCAGGAAATTGAGCTTTAACATCATTAACAAATTGTTCAACATCCTCTTTGTTAAAAACATCCCTAAGGCTTAACATAGGTACCCTATGTCTAACAAGTACACCTGCTTCACGTTTAGCATTACCTCCTACATGCTGAGTAGGAGAATCCGGAGTGATAATCTCCGGATGTTCTTTTTCTATATTCTTCAGTTCCTGCATTAACATATCATATTCATAATCAGATACTTCAGGATTATCCTGATTGTAATACCTATCATTATGATAAGCAATTATTTTCTTTAATTCATTATACCTATCTTCATATATCAACGTTAAAATCCTCCATAAACAATCAATGAATCTTATACAGCTTCCAGCGGTGCTACTCCGTACATTAAATTTTTTATTCCCATCTTATCAAAAACTATAGTAAGTTTTATATCACTACCACTTTTAGATATACTTACAATAGTCCCTAATCCAAACTTCCCATGTTTAACTTTTGTTCCTTCTTTTATATTCTCTAATTTTAAATAATTACCCTTTGGAACACTTTCTACAGAAGGAGATACTGGATTTTCTATCAAATTATTTTGGTGAACCTTTTTACCCCAGGAAAAAGTATTTTTATTTAATTGCTTATTTATAGAACTAGTAAAATCGGATTTTTTTAAGCTGTCATACTCTATAAGGTCATGAGATATCTCACTTATAAAACTAGACTGCTGGTAAGATACCATTCTTCCAAATACCCTCCTGGTTTCCGCAGAAGTCATATAAAGTTTTTCCTTAGCTCTTGTTATTCCAACATAACAAAGCCTTCTAGACTCTTCCATTTCCTTAAACTCATTTAAAGACTGGGTTCCCGGAAATATTCCATTTTCCATTCCCGCCATAAATACTACAGGGAACTCCAACCCTTTAGCACTATGTACTGTCATAAGTACAACTGAGTCAGCATCTTGATCAAAATTATCTACATCTGAAACCAAAGTCACCTTCTCCAAAAATGCAGAAAGAGACGAATCTTCTGAAGAAGTTTCAAACTCTGCAGCAGCAGATACAAGTTCTTGTAGATTTTCTACCCTGCTTATACTATCTGCCTCCTTTGAATCTTTGAGTTCCTCTAAATATCCAGTAGTATCTAATATCTCCTTTATAAGGCTGGACACAGTAATCTTGTCCCTGCTTCTTATAAAACTATTTATAAGACTCACAAATTTATTTATACAATTAATATTTCTCTTTGTTAAATTTAAAACCTCGTCTATAGATAAAAGTACATTATACATGGATTCATTCATAGAATTAGCAAAATCCTGTATTTTCTGTACTGTAGAATCCCCTATACTTCTCTTTGGCACATTTATTATCCTTCTTAAACTAACATCATCCAAAGGATTATTTATAAATTTTAAATAAGCCATAATATCCTTTATTTCTTTTCTGTCGTAGAACTTTAAGCCTCCAATAATTCTATAGGGAATGTTTGATTTCATAAATACATCTTCAAATATACGGGATTGGGCATTAGTTCTATAAAGTATTGCAAAGTCCTTGTAATGTTTGCCTTCATCCTTTTTCAATATTTCTTTGATCTTAGATGCAATATATCTGCCTTCATCTATATCTGAATAAGCCCTATACAATTTTATTTTGTCTCCATTTTCACTTTCAGTTCTCAGCATTTTTTCTTTTCTATTTGAATTATTACTTATAACATCATTAGCTGCCTTCAATATATTACCCTTGGATCTATAATTTTGCTCTAACTTTATTACCTTTGCATTGGGATAATCTTTTTCAAAATCTAAAATATTTTTTATGTCCGCACCTCTCCAAGCATAAATACATTGATCATCATCTCCTACTACACATATATTTTTATGTTCCTTTGCAAGAAGCCTTACAAACTCGTATTGAGATCTATTGGTGTCTTGATACTCGTCTACCATTATGTACTTAAACTTTCTCTGATAAAATTCCAGTACATCTTCATTTTCCTTAAAAAGCTGTACAGTTTTATATATAAGATCATCAAAATCCAGTGCATTGTTGTCCTTGAGCTTTTTTTGATATAACAAATAAACATCTGCAATTCTATTCATTCTGAAGTTTCCTTCATTCTCCTTTTTAAATTGCTGTGGAGATATTAAATTATCTTTTTGTCCACTAATTTTATTTATTATCTCTCTGTCAGTTATATCTTTGTCACTTATATTTAACTCTTTCATACACTGTTTTATAAGCACTTTTTGATCATAACTATCATATATTGCAAAATTCTTATTATATCCTAATTTGTCTATTTCTCTTCTAAGTATTCTTACACAGCTTGAATGAAATGTAGATACCCACATTCCATCTACTTCATCTCCTACTAACTCTTTTATCCTGTCTTTCATCTCTCCTGCAGCCTTATTAGTAAAAGTTATAGCTAGTATTTTAGAAGGATATATATTTAGATCCTTAATCATATGCGCAATTCTATAAGTTAAAACTCTGGTCTTTCCAGAACCTGCCCCAGCTAAAATCAATAGAGGGCCATCTACATATACGGCTGCTTCATACTGTTCTTTATTCAAAAGACTTTTTAAATCCATAACATTCACTCCTGTTTGTTTATCTCCCCTAATTTAAATTAGATACAGAGATACTTCCTGTTTAATATTATAACATTCTACAATTAATTTAATCATGAAAAGCATAAAAAATGTGCTGATATTTTTATCAACACACAAAAAATTTATTTGTACTGATTGAATATGTTATTTTAATCTTCCTAGGACTATCTTATAACCGTCACTTCCATAATTCAAACACCTATTAACCCTACTTATGGTAGCAGTACTTGCCCCTGTTGCAGCTGCAATGTCCAAATATGTTTTTTTGTTTTTCAACATTCCAGCTACCTGAAGCCTCTGTTCTAATGCCTTTATTTCATTTATAGTACATATATCCTCAAAGAATCTATAACACTCTTCTTTTGTCTTTAAAGACAATACTGCCTCACATAAGTAATCCATTTCTTTACTCTGTAATTTAGATTTATATTCTTCCATGAACTACACTCCTTATTCATGTACATTTAATGTTAATATCACCCCTTTAATTTTATCACGTATTAAAACATTAATCTATAAAATTGTAGATAATTAAATTCAAAAAAGCAAAACAGCCCATTGGGGCATGGACTGTTTTGCTCATAAATAAAAAGGGGGCTATTCATTCCTTTTATTTATCCTTGCAACTTAATTATAGTAAAACTTGAATAAAATATCAAGTAAAATCTCATACATTTATGCAAATATAATTGTAAATTTAATATAATTATGATTGAATTTAATTCATATTCAAATTCTTTTTATACTTTCAATCTCATTTTTAGATAATTCCCTATATTGTCCCAAATTTAGATCTTTATCCAACTCCATAGGTCCAAATTTTATTCTCTTTAAATAAACTACATTTTTTCCTAATGCATTAAACATTCTTTTAACTTGATGAAATTTTCCCTCCTGTATAGTAACCTCTACCTTAGCACCATCTTCATTCGATTCTATAATATGTAGTTTACCAGGTAAACATTTATATCCGTCTTTTAGTTGTATTCCCTTTTTAAACCTATTTACATCTCTTTCATCCAAATATTTATCTATTTCAGCATAGTAAACTTTGTCTACATGATTTTTAGGTGATATCATCCTGTGATTTAGCTCACCATCATTTGTAATAAGCAAAAGTCCTTCCGTGTCTTTATCTAGCCTTCCTACTGGAAATGGTTTAAACGCCTGATACTCAGGCTCTAGAATATCTATAACTGTTTCATCATAGTTGTCAAAAGTTGCCGACACTACTCCTTGAGGCTTATTCATTAATAAATATATATTTTTTTTGTACTCTACAACATTACCTCCAACTTCTATTGTACTTTTATCAGGATCTATTTTCATGGAACTATCTTTTATAACAGTACCATCTATTTTTACTTCTCCATTTTTTACTACAGCTTTTATCTCTTTTCTGGTTCCAAAACCTAAATTTGATAAAATCTTGTCTATTCTATCCATATTTTCGCCTCCTCTCATATATTATACCTTTTTCTGCATTTATATAAAATATACTATTATAATTAAGAATTCTTAACTCAAAATTCAGATAATTAACTTGATTTATTCATAAGTAGAGTTCCTGGCATCACACAAAAATACAGGATATTAATATACTCTACTAATATCCTGTATTTTGTGTAATTAAATATTTATTATCATGTCATTTAAAGCTAATTATAAAAAATTGTACTATTTTCCGTAATATTTCATAACTTTTTGTACATAATCTCTCGTTTCATAAGGCAATCTTGAAATACCTGAAGTACCACTAACACCCCTAGATTGCAAGGTTCCGGGACCCGCATTATATGCAGCTAATGCAAGTTCTTTATTATTTCCATACATATTAAGCATTTCTTTTAAGTATCTGGTACCTCCATCTACATTCTGATCTATATTATATGAATTCGTAACTCCAAGTTCTCTAGCAGTACCTGGCATAAGCTGCATAAGTCCTTCAGCTCCTGCACCGGATGTAGAATTTGGATTAAAATTAGATTCTTGTTTTATAACTGCCTTTATCAAATCAGCATCCACCCCATATTTTCTTGAAGCATTTGCAATTGCCTGATCAATACTTGCAGATCCACTCTGTATGTCACTTTTTACACTATTATAAACAGTATTTAACCTTTGGCCTGCCCCATATCCTAGTTTACTAAGATCTTCTTGTCCCAAGTTTAATTTAGACAAGTCAATATTTCCACTGCTGTCTGATAATGCTTTAGTTAAGCTTTCCATTACAAGTTGAAAGGAATCAGAATCTCCAAAGGCTTGTTTAAATATTTGAGTCATCATCTCATATTGCAATACTTTTTGAAGATTTGTATTTTGATTCTCATTACTTACGTTATTTACACTCATTTTTTCACCCGCTTAAAAACATAATCTATTTATTTTCATCGTGTTAATATGTAATAACTTTATAGCTATTCAATTAACTTTAAAGGAAAATATGGTATAATCTTCATAAAACACTTTATCGTACTGACTCTTACTAAGTACAAGCACTTTGTATTCGTCTTTTTCAAAGGGAATAAGTGTATAGTAATTTTTTTTACTATAGTTCTGAACTAAATTCCAATCCCCTTTCTCCATTATATAAAATTCATATAGTACATCTTTACCACCTTCGCTATGAGCTGTAAATATAACTGGTTTATTGCATATAAAATCTGCATTGTCACAGGTTATTCTCGTATTTGTTACAGGTAGTGCTTCATTTACTTTAATTGTAACTTCCTTTTTGCAATCAAATTCTCTGGTTCCTTTAACATTCTTTGCAAATATATCTACCTTATATCTACCACTGTATTTTGGTATAAACACATAGGTCTTTTCATTCACAAAATCCGTCTCTTCCACCTGATGATTATTTATATTGAGATCATATTTCATAACCACATTTCTAGTATTTTGAACTATACAATTTATAGAAATTTTATCGCCTACTAAATAATACTCCCTTGCTGGATACAGCACATAATCAATTGCAGCAGGTATATAGCTTAGAACCGTTATATTTATTATGGAATGACAGTCATATTCTCTCTTTGAATATTTATCTTTTACTCTAACCTCCAGTTCATAATTTCCTTCTTTTTTAGGAATAAATTTCATGTGGCTATTTTTACAATAATTTATCTTGTATAACTCTACTTCCTTTTCCCTTATTATAAATGAGTATCTAAGATCTACCCCTCCTGATGCTTCTACATCTACATTAATATTTTCATTTATTAGAACATGATCATTTTTATCCATTAAAACTTTTTCAATTCTGACAGGTTCATCGCTTTTCTCATCTATAACATAATTTAAATGTTCCATAGCCTCATAACTTCCCTGAAAGGATTTATCCTTCACCATCAAAGTTATCTTGTAATCTCCTGGAGCCTTACTTTCCCAAACATAACTATTAAAATGAGTATATCCAGAATCCTCACTGGATTTTCCATAAATTATATACCTGTATAAAAGCTCTCTTCCACCTATGGTTTCCGCCTTTAAAGTTACTTTTGTTCCACATAATTGTGGATAATTTATATCTGTAGTAAAATTTTTTATATAAATTTTACTGTACTTTTTAACTTCAAAATTGAGCATAGCCCTATCGTCAAATTTATTTTGGGAGTACATGTCTTTTACCATACATAAGAGCTTGTACTCACCGCTCTTATGTTCCACATAACTTACTGTCCTCTTGGTAGAATAATTTTGTACACACTGTACCTGTCCATTAGAACTTATTTTAAAAAATTTATAAAGTATAGTTCTATCTATATCATACTGTGCATCTACTTGAAAAGTAAGTTCAGAATCTTCTAAAATTTTATCAGTCAGACACTTGAAATCCGTTATCTTAATTTCTTTTAAGGGAAGCACCTGAAATTCTTCAATTTTAAAGTCATCATATTTATTTTTTGAGTCCACATTTTTACATTCTACTAATACTTGACACTTACCTTCACTTTTAATTGTCCATGAAAGTGTGTTTTCAGCACAATAGTCTTTTATCATTTCCCATTCATCTTTTATCTTTATCCAGTATCTAAACATAAGAGGCATTTTAGATGTACTAACTGTTATATTTAATTTATCACCTAATTTTAATTTCTTCTTATCCATATGTACAGCAGTTATTAGTTTTTCCTCCACTTTTCCTATTACATAGTCCATCCTGGATACATAATCAAAACTTTTACTTCCATTTACCTTTTTAGCTTGTACCATTAATATATACTTTCCTTCATTCTTCGGAATCCACTCTACATTCTCACATTCTGTAAAATCTTTTAACACAGTCCAGGTTCCATTACATCCAATCATATACTTATAAACAAGTTTTTCCTTTAAGTTATTATATATATTTATAATAATTTTTGATTTTTGCTCCTGTGGACTTTCTAGATTACAGCTTATAGCAAGTTCATTCATCTACATCATCCCCCATGTAAAATAATATTCCTAGGCACTAATTCCCATAATTTTATTATACTATAGTTCCATATTCTGTAATAGTATTTTTTGTATATTTCTATTATAATTTAACACTAAGTCAATAAATTGGAATATATCTAATGTATAACAATATTGAGACCTAGCTAAAATCAAAAATGCTCCCTTTAAAAATAAACTATTTTAAAAGGAGTATTCCATTCTCATTTGTAAAAGTTATCCTTACAGCTGAGTATTAATTTAAGTAAGTTTTTTTCAAGTCTCTCGTCATCTTGTTTTGTTCTTTTCTTAGGGCTGAAGGTTTTTCCCCCAGACCTTCTTATTTTTGAAGATATGTGTCTTTCAAAAAGAAGTTGATCCATATTATTGTCATCATATATGTACCCTTTAGGATTTATGGCATAAGCTTTTTTACCTAACGTCATAGCTGCTACCCCATAATCCTGACTTATAACTATATCTCCACTTTCAACTTTATTTATAAGAACCATATCTACACTTTGAAATCCACCATCCACGTACTTAATAGTACTGTAATTGCTGCTTAAAACATGATTTATATCGCAGTACATTATAACTTCCACATTATTTTCTCTAGCAACCTTTTCTATTATAGACTTTCCAGGACAGGCATCTGCATCTACTAATATTTTCATCTAATCCACAACGTATAATTTTACGTATTTTCTCCTTTACTATTGATTTCTTTTTTGTCCCATCTTTCCGAAGGTAATCTTTAGCAAAAGCATAAGTCCTCCAAGGCACCCCCCTGACAATAAAGAAATGCCAATAATTTTAAAAACTGATCCAAAATTTTTATCCTGCAGGTTAATAAAATATAACACAAAAAATATAAGTGTAAATATTACAAATCTTTTTATAAAATACTTTTTCAAATAATCTCCCCCCTACACCTATAAAAATATATTACAACACTTTTTATTATATATTATATTTACATACTTAACAGTTAATTTATAAAAATCTTTATAGGTTTTCTAACTTAAAAATCAACTTATACGGAGGCACATTTTTACAATAATGAAGCTCTTTTAAATATTTTGTATATAAGTCTTAGTGAAAAATTTTTAACGAGCTGAAGGTTGTAAAAAATATCCGAAGTATAAGTTGATTTTTGCTTAAAACCTCTATATCTGTTTTTCAAGTTCTAATTTCATATTTTCATAACCAGGTTTTCCAAGAAGTGCAAACATATTTTTCTTGTATTTTTCAACACCAGGTTGATCAAAAGGGTTTATTCCCATAAGATAGCCGCTTACAGCACATGACTTTTCAAAAAAATACACCATATGTCCAAAATAATATGCTGTCAATTCAGGTACATTTAATACTATACAAGGTACATTTCCATCACTATGAGCTAAAATTGCACCTCTAAAGGCTTGTTGGTTTACAAAATTCATAGTTTTTCCTGCAATAAAATTCAATCCATCAAGGTTTCCTTCATCCGACTTTATTGTAACCTCTTTTCTTGGTTTCTCAACATTTATAAAAGTTTCAATTAAACTTCTAAATCCATCTTGTATATATTGACCCATAGAATGAAGATCTGTTGAGAAATCTACTGCTGCTGGAAATATTCCTCTATTATCTTTTCCTTCACTCTCTCCATACAGTTGTTTCCACCATTCTCCAAAATAGTGCAAACATGGTTCAAAATTAGCTAATATTTCTATAGATTTACCCTTTCTTTGTAAAATATTTCTCACTGCTGCATATTTATAGGCATCATTTTTATCTAACTTTGAATTTCCATAGGCAATAACTGCATCTGCAGCACCTTGCATTAATTGATCTATATTAATACCAGCTACAGCTATTGGAAGCATACCTACTGCTGTGAGTACAGAAAATCTTCCTCCAACATCATCCGGAATTACAAAGGTTTCATATCCTTCCATATCTGCCAGAGATTTTAGAGCACCTTTTTTCTTATCCGTTGTAGCAAATATTCTCTCCTTTGCTCCCTCACGACCATATTTATTTTGAAGTAATTCTCTAAGCATTCTAAATGCTATGGCGGGTTCTGTTGTAGTACCTGATTTGGATATTACATCAATAGATATATCTTTTCCATCTATGATCTCCATAAAATCTGCCATATAAGTTGAACTCATATTATTTCCCAGATAATATATTGCAGGACCACCTCTTTTTTCTCTAGGCAAATTATTATAGAAAGTATGACTTAACATTTCTATAGCTGCTCTAGCTCCCAGATAAGACCCTCCTATTCCTACGACTACAAGGACATCAGAATTATCTCTAATTTTTTTAGCACATTTTTTTATTCTCTCAAACTCTTCTCTGTCATAATTTAGAGGCAAACCAATCCATCCTGTAAATTCGCCGCCTATTCCTGTTTTTTTATGCAGCATTTCATGAGCCTGATTTATAAAAGGTTCCAGGGCTTCTATCTCATAATTTTTCAAATAATTCTCACATTTACTCAAATCCAAGTTCAAACATCCTTTAAACATATTTTACCTCCATAATTATATATCTATAAAATAGTTTATACTAAAATCCTTAAAAAATTAATAAATTTGCCTTTTATTTTTACTTTTTATCTTTTAATATATATCAATTTTCCTGATTACATTATTTATTAATGTATTGCATATTAAAAGTGTATCACAACCACATACTGTTATGATACACTCTTAAATACATTTTTATAATACAATGTCCTTTACAATTTATGTGCAATTTTATTTAATTCTGCTGACATAGAACTTAATTCTTGTATACTCGCCGTAATCTCTTCTGTAGCAGACGCTTGTTCTTGACTTTCTGATAGAGAACCCTGGCTTTTTTCTCGAGTTTCATCAACTTTCTGTTTAATGCTGTCCGTTAATTTCTTAATTTGTGGAACTGTATCTTTTGACTGTTTAGATAATTTTCTTATCTGCTGTGCAACAACTTCAAATCCTTTTCCGCTTTCTCCTGCTCTAGCTGACTCTATGGCAGCATTCAATCCAAGCATATTTGTTTCGTCAGCAATATTTTTTATAAATACTGATACTGTATTAATTTCTTCAGACAAATCTATTACTTCCTTAATACCATTATTAAGATCCATTTCATTTGAGTGTATGTTTGTTGCAGATATGGATAACTGTTCAATTGCAGAAGCAATTCCAGAAATACCGCTTTCAAGATTAGCAGACATATCTCTTAGATCACTTGCAACTTTTTTTGGAATCACTATTCCTAATGTACCCACAACTTCATTTGAGTTTTCTTCATCAAACAATGGGTAACATGCATCCAAAGTAGGAATGCCATGCTTTGAACTGTCAAGTTCTACTGCAATTTGCTTTTTCTTATCTATAACTTCTTTTGCAATGTCGCCTTCTAATAATTTATATCCTACAGTTACAGTAGGCATATCAAACTGTTTTGAGGCTTGTCTATACATTACTTTGTATAAATCAGTCAAATAGATAAAAACTCCTTCTGGAAACATTTCGGATAAAACAGGTGCAAAATTATTAAAGGATTTTGCTATAAGGTGAAGCCTTGGAAATACAATTGAAAGTGCCCCAACAACTTTTCCACTTTCATCCACTAAGGGTTCTGCAATTGTCTTTAATCTTACCCCATAAAGGGATCTTGGAACATCTTCCATTAATGTTCTATTTTCTCTCATTGCCCTACCTACTATACTGTTTAAATTTAATTTATCACCAACCTTAAACATATCCAAATCAAATTGTTTTGATGCTTTTCTCCATGTAAATGTGTCTCCTTCAACAATTAAATATAACACTCCACCAGGTATCATGTCTAATTGCAATTCTAATATAGCTTTTAACTGTTCCAGCATATTTATAGAAATCATAATAAATCCCTTCCTCAATCACAAAATATTTGTAAATTTATGGTCTAATTTCAGTTATAATTGTTTATTCTGTCGTAATTTAAATAATCATATATTTTCAGTATATTATAAAAATTTAATTCTATCAATTACTAATATGTCTTATTAATGCTCAATTTGGTTGACTTTTCTAGGTAAATTTTTTCATATATGCAAAAATAGAGTGCTGCAAAACTACTTTAAAAAGTATTTCTACAGCACTCCATTTTTACTAATATTAAATTTAAATATATATGTTTTATTCCCATTCAATTGTGGAAGGTGGTTTTGAAGTTACGTCATATACAATTCTGTTTACTCCTTTAACTTCATTAACTATCCTTCTACTTACTTTGTCCAAAACATCATATGGTATTCTTGCCCAATCGGAAGTCATAGCATCACTAGATACTACAGCCCTCAATGCAACTGTGTAGCAGTATGTTCTTTCATCACCCATTACTCCAACAGAACGTATATTAGGAAGACAAGCAAAATACTGCCATATCCTTTCATCTAAGCCTGCATTTGCTATTTCTTCTCTAAATATAGCATCTGCCTCTCTTGTTATTGCAAGCTTTTCTTCAGTAATTTCTCCAAGTACTCTTATTGCAAGTCCAGGGCCTGGAAAAGGCTGTCTCCAAACCAATTTATGGGGTATTCCGAGTTCTTCTCCCACAGCTCTAACTTCGTCTTTAAACAATTCTCTAAGTGGTTCTATAAGCTTAAAATCCATGTCTTCTGGAAGTCCACCTACATTATGATGGCTCTTTATAGTTGCAGAAGTCCCAAGACCGCTCTCAACTACATCTGGGTATATGGTGCCTTGAACTAGGAAGCTTATATCTCCTAATTTTCTAGCTTCTTCTTCAAATACCCTTATAAACTCTTCTCCTATTATCTTTCTCTTCTTTTCAGGATCTGATACACCTTCTAATTTTCCTAAAAATCTATCTCTAGCATTTACTCTTATAAAGTTCATGTCAAACTGCTTTTTAAATACATGCTCTACCTGATCCCCTTCGTCTTTTCTCAAAAGGCCATGATCTACAAATATACAGGTAAGCTGCTTTCCTACAGCCTTATGTACAAGAACTGCTGCCACGGAAGAATCTACTCCACCGGACATGGCACATATTACTTTCTTATTTCCTACTTTTTCTCTTATTAACTTTATCTTTTCATCTGCAAAAGAAGACATAGACCAATCTCCCTTTAAATTGCATATCTTAAATAAAAAGTTAGAAAGCATTTTTCTTCCAAAAGGTGTATGTTCAACTTCAGGATGGAATTGGACTCCATATATTTTTTTATCAGTGTTTTCTATTGCCGCAACAGGACATCCATTAGTCTTTGCTATTACTTTAAATCCTTTTGGAGGTTCTGATACAACATCTGTATGACTCATCCATGAGATTTGATTTTTATCTATATTAGAAAATAAATCACTATCTGCATCAAGTTCTATCTTTGTCTTTCCGTATTCCCTTACTTCTGCACTTTTAACTTTTCCACCTAATATATTACATATAAGTTGATGTCCATAGCATATACCTAAAATAGGTATTCCCAATTTAAATATCTCTTCACTTATTCTAGGAGCATTTTCGCCATATACGCTATTGGGTCCACCTGTAAATATTATTCCATTAGGATTTTTTTCCTTTATCTTATCTATAGAGCAAGTATAGGGAAGTATTTCGCAGTATACATTATTTTCTCTAACTCTTCTTGCTATGAGTTGATTATATTGTCCGCCAAAATCAACTACAACGACCATTTCTTTTTCCATGAACTTCCTCCTAACCAATTATAGAAAATCATTTTATATTAAACATTACAAATACAATTATATTATAAAAACTTCTATTCGACTATAATTTTTACTGTCTAACACTGTAATTTGGAGCTTCTTTAGTCATGGAAATATCGTGTGGATGACTTTCTCTAAGTCCTGCTGAAGATTGAACTACAAAAGTAGCTTTTTCATACAAATCATTTAAAGTAGGTGATCCTAAGTATCCCATTCCTGATCGTATTCCTCCTAAAAGTTGGAATACAGTATCTGCTACAGATCCTTTATAAGGAACCCTTCCTTCTACACCTTCTGGAACTAATTTTTTATTTCCTTCTTGAAAATATCTATCCTTACTTCCACAAGCCATTGCACTTAGAGAGCCCATTCCTCTATAAACTTTATAACTTCTTCCTTTATATATTTCAGTTTCACCTGGTGCTTCTTCGCAACCTGCAAACATTGATCCCATCATAACTACTTTTGCTCCAGCAGCTAATGCCTTTACTATATCTCCTGAATACTTTATTCCACCATCTGCAATAACTGGTATACCACATTTATTAGCTTCCTCTACGCAGTCCATTACTGCAGTAAGTTGTGGGACTCCTACTCCTGCTACTACTCTAGTAGTACATATAGATCCAGGTCCAATACCTACTTTAATTGCATCTGCACCAGATTCAATTAAATCTTTAGCAGCTTCCGCTGTTGCAATATTTCCTGCAATAATTTGTACATCTGGATATTTTTCTTTTATAGTTTTTACTGCATCTAAAACTCCCTTAGAATGTCCGTGAGCTGTATCAACATTTAAAACGTCAACTCCTACTCGTACAAGAGCATCTACTCTTTCCATCATATCTTTTGTAACTCCTACAGAAGCACCACATAAAAGCCTTCCTCTAGAATCCTTAGCACTGTTTGGAAATCTCTTTACTTTTTCTATATCTTTTATGGTTATAAGTCCTCTTAAATTATTATTCTTGTCTACTAAAGGTAACTTTTCTATTTTACTTGTTTTTAATATTTCTTTAGCTTCTTCTATAGTAGTATCTTCTGGAGCTGTTATAAGTTTTTCTCTTGTCATAACCTCGGAAATTTTCTTATTATAGTTTGTTTCAAAAACTATATCTCTGTTAGTAATTATACCAACCAATTTCCCTTCTATGGTTATAGGCACTCCAGATATTCTATACTTGCTCATAAGGCTAAGTGCATCATTTATGCTATTATCAGGTGAAAGAAAGAAAGGATCTGTTATTACTCCATTTTCCTGTCTTTTTACCTTGTCTACTTCCATAGCCTGTTCTTCTATGGTCATATTTTTATGTATTATACCTATACCACCTTCTCTAGCCATAGCAATAGCCATTTTTGAGTCTGTAACAGTATCCATTCCTGCACTCATAAGAGGTATATTTAACTTTATAGTTTTAGTTAGATTAGTAGCTAAAGAAACTTCTCTAGGTAAAACCTCTGATTTGTTTGGTACTAAAAGTACATCATCGAAAGTGTATGCTTTTTTTAAAATTTTTGCCAATTAAAATCACTCCTAAATTATAATATAATATATTTCTGCTTAATCATTTTTGATAAGATTTAATAAAAAAGCCATATTAAATTCCCATATGTATGCGAAATTAATATGACTTGTACCATAATAATTCCGCTCATAGTCAGAAATTTACGGCTTCCGGTAGATACTCCCTCCCTTATTGAGGGTATATATGAGCTGGACAAAAAGATATTCACTTTTTACAAATTTTAATGAATTTCTATCTCTTTTAATAACTATTTACACTATTTTATTCAATTTTTTTCTTTTTGTCAATGAAAAATTCCTCATATATCTAAAATAGTCCTAAATTATATTATAGATTTCCCTTTAAATTCCCCTTATATACAGGTATTTAAAAAACTTTCTATTATACTGCTTTAATATAAACAGAGTTCTTAGCATCATGGAGTTTAACTCTACCTGATGCTTAGAACTCGTTATCCAGGGACGTATCTGCTATTTACTTCAACTTGGAAAAGAGGGAGTATTAGAGCAGATAGTCATCGGATAAAAATTAAACCCCGCATTTACATAATGCTAGGGTTCAATTTTCCATTCATATTTGCTTTTAGATTAATACATTCCTTCCATTCCGCCCATTCCTGGTGCACCTGCTGCTGGACCTGCAGGAGCCTTTTCTGGAATATCTGCAACTGCTGATTCTGTAGTTAAGAATGAAGATGCTACAGATGCTGCATTTTGAAGTGCTGATCTTGTAACCTTAGTTGGATCTACAATACCTTTTTCTACCATATTTACATATTCACCTTTTAATGCATCATATCCAACACCAACTGCACTGTTTTTAACTTTTTCAATTATTACAGAACCTTCAACACCAGCATTTGCTGCTATCTGTCTAACTGGTTCTTCTAATGCTTTTCTTATTATGTCTATACCAACTTTTACATCTGGTATATCTGAAGTTAATTTTTCAACTTCTGGAATTGCATTTATATAAGCAGTTCCGCCTCCTGGTCCCATACCTTCTTCAACACCTGCTTTTGTAGCTGCAAGCGCATCTTCTATTCTTAATTTTTTCTCTTTTAATTCAGTTTCAGTTGCTGCTCCAACTTTTACTACAGCTACTCCACCTGCAAGTTTTGCAAGTCTTTCTTGAAGTTTTTCTTTATCAAAATCTGAAGTAGTTTCTTCTATTTGAACCTTAATCTGGGATACTCTATCTGCTATAGCTTTTTTATCTCCTCGTCCGTTTACTATAGTAGTATTTTCTTTGTCTATCTTTACAGATTCAGCTCTTCCTAAATCCTCTAATTCAGCTTCTTTTAAGTCTCTTCCTAATTCTTCTGATATTACATGTCCTCCAGTAAGTATTGCTATGTCCTGAAGCATTTCTTTTCTTCTGTCACCAAATCCAGGTGCTTTTACTGCTACACAAGTAAATGTTCCTCTTAACTTATTTACAACTAAAGTTGCTAGTGCTTCTCCTTCTACGTCTTCAGCTATTATAAGTAACTTCTTTCCTTGTTGAACTATTTTCTCAAGTAATGGTAATATGTCTTGAATATTTGATATCTTCTTGTCTGTTATTAATATATATGGATCTTCTATTGCAGCTTCCATTTTTTCTGAATCAGTAACCATATATGGGCTTAAATAGCCTCTATCAAACTGCATACCTTCAACTACGTCTAATTCAGTTCCCATAGTTTTTGATTCTTCAACAGTTATGACACCTTCGTTGCCTACCTTTTCCATTGCATCAGCTATTAATTTACCTATTTCTTCATCAGAAGCTGATATAGCTGCAATTCTTGCTATATCTTCTTTTCCCTTTACAGTTGTTGAAACTTTCTTAATTTCTTCTACGGCTTTGTCTACAGCCATCTTTATACCTTGTCTTATAAGCATTGGATTTGCTCCAGCTGTAACATTTTTTAAGCCTTCTCTTATTATTGCTTGCGCAAGCAAAGTAGCTGTAGTTGTTCCATCTCCTGCTACATCATTTGTCTTTGTAGCAACTTCTTTTACAAGCTGTGCTCCCATATTTTCATATGGATCTTCTAATTCTATTTCCTTTGCTATTGTAACACCATCATTTGTGATAAGTGGTGAACCAAATTTCTTATCAAGTACTACATTTCTTCCCTTAGGTCCAAGTGTAACTTTTACTGCATTTGCTAACTTATTTACGCCTTCTTGCATTGATTTTCTTGCATCTTCACCGAATAAAATACTTTTTGCCATAAAAAACCCTCCTTACAATTAACCGTTATATAAATACTTGTTTTTCTGTTTGAATTAATCAACTACTCAATTATAGCTAATATGTCGTCCTGTTTTAAAATAGTGTACTCTTGTGCGTCTATTTTTACTTCATTTCCAGCATATTTGGAGAATAACACCTTATCTCCTACTTTTACTTCCATTTTAACTTCTTTTCCGTCTACTGTTCCACCAATTCCTACTGCCACAACTTCTGCTTCTTGTGGTTTCTCTTTAGCACTTCCTGGTAAAACAATACCGCTCTTTGTAGTTTCCTCAGCTTCCAATTTTTTAATTACAACTCTGTCTCCAAGTGGTCTAATTTTCATCTAAACCCCTCCTTAAAAATATTTAAATGTATTTAAAATTAATTTTTAGCTTTTATTGTTAGCACTCATTAATTGTGAGTGCTAATACAATTATTATAATAATGAATAATATATATATTTTCAAATTTAAATTTACCAGTTATTAACCTATTTTACAGTAAAAATATTGATTATTCTTTAATTAGATAGCTATTTCGCTTTATTACTATTAATTTCATACATATCTTAATATATAAACTTTTCATATGTAAAACCATATCCATTATTATCTTCCAATTAGGTTTATATATACAAAATATCTAAAATTTATCCGATGACTACCTGCACTAAGAAGCCTGTTAATAAGCATCAGGTGGAGTCAAAACTCCATCTGATGCCAAGAATTCTGTTTATTAAAAAAGCAATAAACAATCCAATTAAAGTTGTTTATCGCTTTCTGAAGTTCTATTTTTCGTTATCTTAGCTATTATTTTTTCTCCTTTTAGCACGCCTATTACAAATAAAAGTGTCATTGTGACTCCTATTAATATAAGAACTATTTTATTTCCAGTATATATTTTTGATCCAAAATATGCTGAAATAATTACTCCAGGCAGCCTTCCTAAAGTTGAATAAAATATAAAATGTTTAAAGCTAATGTTTGATATTCCACATATATAAGCTAGAACATCCTTAGGTATTCCTGGAATTACATATAACAAAAATACTATAAAGTTTATACTTCCTAAGTTCAACATTTTACGAAAAAATTTTAAATCCTTGTCAGATATTATTTTGTTTACAAGCGGCTTTCCATAAATTCTAGATATACTATAAGCTGCTATGCTGCCAAAAGTTATGCCTAAAATTGATATAATACTTCCAAACAATGTTCCATATATATATCCTCCTGCAATTTGAACAATCTCTCCAGGTATAAAAAAAGCAACTACCTGCAAAAATTGAACAAACAAAAATACTACTATCCCATATTTGCCATAGGACATAATCCAATTCTTTATTTTATTTGGATCTCTAAATATATACATGTATTTATTATAATATTCATATGCAATTCCAATTAATATAAACAATATAATTGCTAACACTATATAAGATCTATATTTTTTTAAAATTCTTTTTAATCTTTTCAATCCATACCACCTAATTTAATGTAATTAATATTCATTATGTTCAATTTATTTTGTTATATACTTTAAATCTTATCACAATTTTTTGTATAATTTATTAAACTTTATTTAACAATATCAGTATTCTAACTTAAAAATCAACTTATACGCAGACATATTTTTAAGTTAACACTTAAGAATGAATAGTGAATGTTAATTTTTAATTGCTAAAAATATCCGTAGTATAAGTTGATTCTTGCTTTACAAACCTTATAGTTTATCTCTCTAGATTTACATCTCCAAATTCTTTAAGTTTTTCATTAGAAAGCACAGATTTTTTATCAGATTGTTTACTAAATTTAATCAATTGTCCTCTAGCTTTCATAGAAGAAACCATAGTAGCAGGTCCACCAATACATCCACCTTCACACATCATTCCCTCTATAAAATTACCCGGGAGTCTCCCAATTTTAGCTGAATTCATAGCTTTTTTTATCTCATCTTTTCCACTTACCTTTACAGGCTCAAATTTAATATCTATTTTCTCTTCTCCTATATAATTTTCTATAGCTGCTGTAAGGCCTCCACCTTGTGCAAATCCTCTTCCATACACAGATGCATCGTCTATTGGCACATCTTCACAATTTTCTGGATCAACATCAAAAGCACCAAACAAAGCTGCTATTTCTTCAAAAGTCATAGCATAGTCTACTGCCTCTTTTATTGATTCTATAGTTATCTCTGACTTTTTTGCAGTGCAAGGTCCTACAAAAACTACTACAGCATTTTTATCCTGATTTTTAATTGCCCTTGCTGCTGCAATCATTGGTGAAACCGTACTTGATATTTTTGCTACTTCACCTGGGAATTCTTTTTCAATATAACCCATGAATCCAGGACAGCATGAATTTGTCATATACTTATCGCCATTTTTCATTCTCTCTACAAATTCATTGCTTTCATTTACAGTTACTGCATCAGCCCCACAAGCTGCTTCCATCATATTTTCAAATCCTACTTTTTTAAATGCATCTTTTAACTTACCTACTGTAACTTTGCATCCAAACTGTCCTATTATAGCAGGTGCTGCTACTGCATACACATTATTCTCACCCATAAGTGCCTTAGTTACCTCAGAAATATAGCTTCTATCTGATATAGCTCCAAATGGACATGCTGCCATGCATGCACCACAATTAATGCATTTTTCTTTTTCTATCATTGCCATCCTATTTTTTGAGTTTATTTCCAAAGCTCCAGTTGGGCAAGACTTTTTACAAGGCCTCATTACTTCTGCAATGGCGTTGTAAGGACATACTTTTTTGCACATGCCGCACTCTTTGCAAATATCTTGATTTATATGAGCCCTTCCATCTACCTTAGATATTGCTTTTGCCGGACATACTTCCATACATTTATGCTGAATACATCCCCTGCAAGCCTCTGTCACACGATATTTATATATAGGACATTTATCACAGGCAGCTGAAAGCACATACATTATGTGTTCTCTATCTACAATTTTCTTTAGATCCAATGTAGTATTATATGTTGGAACAAATCCTGAAGCCAAAAGAGCCCTTTCATATACAACCGCCCTTTCCTTATACACACAACATCTATATTCTTCCTTGTCACCAGAAATTATTTTATAGGGTATTTTTTTCAACTCTCTTTCACTTAATTTGTTTTCTCTTGTTAAAGAAGAAACCTCCTTTAGCACCAAATACTTTAGTTTTTTTAAGGGTGTTTCAAAATCTTTCATCTTATGTTTTCCTCCTGCTACACTTTATAAACTGTTTATTTTATTATAACAGCTTTAAATATAAAATGTAACAGTAGATGTAATACATTTTTATTATACAATTTTGTTTTATGTATCAATGCTTTTTTAATATAATTTTAGCAAATGAACTTAAACAGATTACATTTAAAAATGATACAGATAAATAATATATGTTCTATAACTTTATATTATTTTCTCTAGCATAATAAAATAGATACTGCTGAGCAAATCCTGACAACTTACCAAACTTGCTTATTCCAAAATCCCTTATCTTTTTTAGTGATACATCTGGTGCCAGATAAAAATAATTCATAGCCCTCTTAACCCATACATCTACGGGAAATGCAGAGTATTTCTGCATAGAGAAAAGCATAATACAATCTGATACCTTAGGACCTATGCCCATAAATTTTTGCAACTCTTTATGGCATACCTCATCCTCTTGATCTTTAATCCAATCAATATCATATTTTTCATCGTAATTTTCTTTAGTTTTAGTTCCATTATAATAAATCTTCGATACAGTGTCTTTAATATATTTATTTCTAAAGCCAGTTCCGCAAGAAGCAAGTTCTTCTAAAGTAGCTTCCTTTAATTTATCTATTTTAGGGAAACTATAATAAATCTTGTTTTTATATTCTAAAGGCTCTCCCCATTTTTTACTTATATTTTTTATAGCCCTCTGTATCATCGGGATTCTATTATTAGCAGATATTATAAAAGAAACTATCAATTCAAAAGGATCCTGCTTTAATAATCTAATCCCTTCTCCAAATTCTATAGCTTTCTTTAAAACAGGATCTTTATTAAGTATATTTTTTATTTCATTGTAGTCCCTATACAAATCAAAATAATCTGCCCAAATTTCCTTGAAATCCTGCTGCGATGTATTATATAAAATCACATCCTCTCCCTTTTTTTCTACCTCTATTACTTTTCCAAAACTTACGCCTATATAGTTGCCATTTTCTTCTCTATGCCATCTAAAACACTGCCCACATTCGAATATATGAGCTAATTCAAAATTTCGAACATTTTTTATTATAATCCCATTTTCAAAATCCTCTACATAATTGAAATCCATATTATACTTCCTTTTCTCCGTAAAATTTTTACCAAAATCGTATACTTATTTCTGATAGTATACCATTTTATTAAGATAATTTTCAACGAATATTAAAGAAGCTGTACCAAAAATCTGATACAGCTTCTTTATTCAATATATAATTATTTTTTCAGATATTCATCTATAGCCTTAGCAGCTTTTTTACCTGCACCCATTGCAAGTATTACAGTAGCAGCACCTGTTACGGCATCTCCACCTGCATATATTCCTTCTCTTGTAGTGAGCCCAGTCTCTTCTTCTGCTATTAAGCATTTACGCTTATTCATTTCAAGTCCCTTTGTTGTAGTTGATATAAGTGGATTTGGTGAAGTACCAAGGGCCATAATTACAGTATCTACATCTAAATCAAATTCTGATCCCTTTATTGCAACTGGTTTTCTTCTCCCAGATGCATCTGGTTCTCCAAGTTCCATCTTAATGCAGCGTATTCCATTAACCCAACCTTTTTCATCTCCTAATATTTCTACAGGATTAGTTAAAAGATTGAATTTAATTCCTTCTTCTTTTGCATGGTGTACTTCCTCTGCTCTTGCTGGAAGTTCTGCTTCAGATCTTCTGTATACTATGTATACTTCTGCTCCAAGTCTTAGAGCTGTCCTTGCAGAATCCATAGCTACGTTTCCGCCTCCTACTACAGCTACTTTTTTGCCTGCTTTTATAGGAGTTGCATAATCATCTCTATATGCTTTCATTAAATTACTTCTTGTCAAGAATTCATTTGCAGAGAATACTCCATTTAAGTTTTCTCCAGGTATTCCCATAAACCTTGGTAGTCCTGCTCCTGAACCTATAAATACAGCATCAAATTTCTCTTTTTCTACAAGTTCATCTATAGTAACAGTTCTTCCTATTATTACATCTGTCTCTATTTTTACTCCTAATTTCTTTACATTTTCAACTTCATGTTTTACTACAGTATCCTTTGGAAGTCTGAATTCTGGAATACCATATACAAGTACTCCTCCTGCTTCATGAAGTGCTTCAAATATAGTAACGTCATATCCAAGCTTTGCTAAATCTCCTGCACAAGTAAGTCCTGAAGGACCACTCCCTATAACAGCTACTTTTTTGCCGTTTTTAGGTAAAGTCTTAGATAGATCGATATTATTCTTCCTTGACCAATCTGCTACAAATCTTTCTAGCTTACCTATAGCAACCGCATCACCTTTTTTGCCAAGTACACATTTTCCTTCACACTGAGTTTCCTGAGGGCATACTCTTCCACATACAGCAGGAAGTGCACTTGATTCTGATATTATTTTAGCAGCTTCTTCAAAATTTCTATTTTTTACCTGTTCAACAAACTTAGGTATAGCTATTGTAACAGGACAATCAGTAACGCACATAGGCTTTTTACAATTCAAGCATCTTGAAGCTTCTTTTACAGCCTCTTCTTCAGTGTACCCTAGGCAAACTTCATCAAAATTAGTAGCCCTAACTTTAGGATCCTGTTCCTTTATAGGTACTCTTTTCATTCTTTCAAATTTTTCTTCTGCCCTACACTTTTTGCCTTCTCTGCTTCCAGTGTCCCCTTCTTCTGCTTTCAGAAGTTTCTTTCCTTCTTCAGTCTTATACATAGCTTGTCTTCTCATAGCTTCATCAAAATTTACAAGATGACCATCAAATTCAGGACCATCTACACAGGCAAATTTTAATTCTCCGCCTACAGTAACTCTACAAGCTCCGCACATTCCAGTTCCATCTACCATTATAGTATTTAAACTTACTATTGTTTTAATTCCATATTGTTTTGTAACTTGAGTTATAAACTTCATCATTATCATAGGTCCTATGGCAACTACACAATCGTATTCTTTCTCTTTCTTGTCAATAAGTTCTTTTAAAAGATCTGTAACAAAACCTTTATATCCATAGCTTCCATCATCAGTTGCTATATATAAATTATCGCAAATTGGTTTCAATTCGTCTTCAAATAGCAGATAATCTTTTGATTTACATCCAACTATAACATCTGCCTTTACTCCATGTTCATGAAGCCACTTTACTTGTGGATAAACTGGTGCAGTACCTACACCACCTGCTACAAACATTATATTTTTCTTCTTAAGTTCTTTAAGATCCATCTCTACAAGTTCTGAGCAATGTCCAAGTGGTCCAACAAAATCTTCAAAATACTCTCCCACTTCATATTTAGCCATTTTTTTAGTTGAAGCCCCTAATGTCTGAAATACTATAGTAACTGTTCCTTTTTTTGCATCATAATCACAGATAGTAAGAGGTATTCTTTCACCTTTATCATCCATTTTGATTATAATAAATTGTCCCGGTAAACAGGATTTTGCAACTCTTGGTGCCTCAATATCCATTAAGAATATGTTTGGTGATAAATTTTTTTTGTTAACAATCTTGTACATACTTTTATGCCATTTTTTTAGTACATAAATCATAAGATCTATGCCTATTTCCCTTTTCATAGTGTTCGATTTTGCTAATTAGCTACTTTCGTTCGGTCTTCCACTCCGAGGGCGTAAATTCGGATGAAATTCACCCTACAGCATCAGTAAATACCCCCCAATAAGATACATCTGATTAAACGGCTTTTTGCCCCTTTCTCAACTCATATTTGACCTAATATAAACCTATATAATTATATCATATAATTATGAAAATTGCACAAGAAAACAATTACAATATGCTAAAAATATAAACTATATTCATAATATTGCTCATTTTTTATAAATATTTATAATTTAAATTTATTTTCTAACAAATGAATTTTTTAACTTAAAGAATTCATTTAAGTTTTTAATCTATATCATTTAAAAGACATGTCAATGTTAATAAACTATCACTTAAATGAACATTTTCAATCTTTATGTCTTCTGGCGTAACCAAATCTACAGGAGCAAAATTCCAAATACCTTTAACTTTGTTTTTGACTAAAATATCACAAACCTTTTGGGCATTATTGTTAGGTACACATATAACTCCTATATCTATACTATTTTCTTTTAAGTAATCATCTAAATAATCTATATCCCTTATCTCGATATCCCTAATTCTAATACCTATAAGTTTAGGATTTATATCAAAAATAGCTTCTAACCGAAAACCTATTTTTTCAAATCTAGTATAGTTAGCTATAGCCTGCCCTATATTACCTGCACCTATTATAACAGTCCTATAAGTTTTCGTAAGACCAAGTATATTGCATATTTGACCGTATAGTTCACCTACGTTATACCCATATCCCTGCTGTCCAAAGTCTCCAAAACAGTTTAAGTCCTGCCTTATTTGTGAAGCTGTGAACCCTATTTTTTCACTTAATTCCTTAGAGGATATTCTATCTACGTCATTTTTCATTAAATCCATTAAATACCTATGGTATTTTGGCAATCTCTTTATAACAGCCATTGATATATTCTTTTTTTTATCCATACTACACCTTCTTCTATATTCTTTGATTTCTCTTAAATACTTTTTGATTTTTAGAATACCATTATTGTATCTAAATAAATTACTTTGATATATATTTAATTATCCTATTCATACAGACATAAATCAATACATTTATATGTAAATTATATTAATTATTTACATGTTTTATACAACATAGTACTCACCTTTTTTAGTTACCTTTTAACATTTATAAATAATGAGCATTAACAACCATTGTTAATTTGCCTACATTACCAATCCTTACAAATGTACTTGAAAGTTAACTAATTATAATTTCTTTTAAAAATAAATTTAAAACATCAATTAGTCCATATTATAATTTTCTAATTATAATTATAACATAGGACTACAAAAAAGTTACTATACATAGTAAAATGTTAATGATTAAGGAAGGTGTTACTAATGGTTGTTTTAAGTTGCAATAATATTCATAAAAGTTATGGAGTAGAAATTATACTTGAAAATATAACTTTCAACATAAATGATGGAGAAAAAGTGGGATTAATCGGTCCAAATGGAGCTGGCAAATCCACCTTATTTAACATTTTAACAGGTAAAATAAATTATGATAGTGGAAATTTATTTATAGATAAGGCTAAAACAGTAGGATATCTAACTCAACATCTGTCATTGGATTCTTCAAATACTATATATGACGAGATGCTTACTGTGTTTCAGGATCTAATTAATTTAGAAAATAAATTGAATAAATTAGAAACCTTGATGAACGAACCTTACGATGCCAAAAATGAAGAATATAGAAATAAATTGATAGATAAATATACCACCTGTTCAGAGCTTTATACAAACAGAGGTGGATACACCTACAAAGCTGAAATAAACAGAGTTTTAAGTGGATTAGGTTTTCAAGAAAATGAATTTCTCGATCCTATAACTGTGCTAAGTGGTGGGAAAAAAACAAGGGTGGCACTTTGTAAACTGCTTTTATCTAAACCTGATATCATTCTTTTAGATGAACCTACTAACCACCTGGATCTAGATGCTATAGAATGGTTAGAAGAATATTTAAAATCCTATAAAGGTACTATCATAATAATATCTCATGATAGATACTTTTTAGATGCTATAACCCAGTCAACTATGGAACTCATAAACGGTCATATAAATTTTTATAACGGAAATTATACTACTTCTTTGGAGTTAAAGCAAAAAAATTATGAAGTCCAGTTAAAAGCTTATAATATACAGCAAATAGAAATAAAAAAGCAAGAAGAAATCATTGAAAAATATAGATCTTTTAACAGGGAAAAAAGCATAAAGGCAGCAGAAAGCAGACAAAAGAAGTTAGACAAAATTGACAGACTAGCTGCTCCTGACAAAGATGAAAAAATTAAAGGCATAACATTTAAAACTCAGATAAACAGTGGAAATGACGTACTCCACGTAGAGAATTTAAGTAAAAGTTTTGATAAAAAGCTATTGTTTAAAAACTTAAATTTTGATATAAAAAAAGGAGAAAAAACAGCTTTAATTGGTGAAAATGGTAGAGGCAAAACTACATTTTTTAAAATAATTTTAGGCAAATTAAAACAGGATGATGGTCTTTGCAAATTAGGCAAAAATG